>CACJVE010000066.1 GCA_902596775.1 uncultured SAR92 cluster bacterium | reverse complement strand
CCTAACTCATTTGAGACTTCAGCATGTGATTTACCCTCTAAATAAACTTTTCTTAGTATTTCATCTTGCTCTTTTGGCAGTTCGCTTAGCGATGCCTGAACCTTAACTTCACTTCTCTCTTGTCTAAGGAGAGAAACTGGAGTTTCCTCGTCAGGTTCGTGCCAAAAATCTTCATTTTCAAGCGGAAGATGTTGCGTATTACTTTTCCGCCTCAACATATCTATTCTGCAGTTTCTTGCAACCGTGTATATCCAGGTTGTAGCCGACGCTTTCTCTGGATTAAACCCCGCTGCTTTTTGCCACACCTTAATCATAACCTCTTGAACAAGATCTTCAGACAGTCCCGGGAACCACCCTTCATGCTTGCTGGCCTGCGCAAAACTTTTCAGAAGAGGTGCGAAATGATCAAAGAGTTGCGAAAAAGCACGCCTGTCTCTCGTCTCACCAACTGCGACGAGTAATAATGACCACTTGTCTGATCTTTTTTCCGAACGAATCGGTTTTGATGTCATAGGATTGCTTCTACGAGATTTAAATGATGATTGAAACATAACTTCTCCAATATTACATGCTTTACGGTAAACCCATGCTCTTGGATTTCTGATTGCTAGACCGGGAAATTAAACAATTATCTATTTTTACGTCGCTTTTTAAATTTGACTTACTTGAGTTAGCCTTAATCATCGTTATGGTGGAGTTTAGTAATGTTACAGAAGTTTATAATTCGTCTATTATCTGAGTTTTAACGTAAGGACCCATTAAACCTTTTTAGTAGACAAATGAAAGCGTACTTTAAAAATCCCAAGCGTTCACTCGGAGTTGGCATCGACTTCGGTACCAGTAATAGTGCTGCTGCGATATTCGATGGAAAGAAAGTAACAATGGTTGAGCTATCAGCTCAGCAGATCATGCCATCAGCAACATATATCGACAAAGATTTTTTAAGTTTGACGGGTGAAGATGCGATAAATATGTATATTTCTGCTAATCGGGGTCGAACAGTAGAGTTAGCGGGAGAACTGCTTGGGGAAGAAAGAACGGGAACAGGAGATAACAATGGACCAGACAATGACAATGAAACAAATAAGGTTTATGGACATGCCGTACATGATTTCGGGCTGCCAGGGCGGTTATTCAGGGGAACTAAACGGCTCCTTTCAAGTCGCAGCAATGAAAAGATTACGATTTTTGGCAGACCTTTCCGTCTCGTGGCTTTGATAACACCAATCCTTTTAAAGGTCTGTAAGTTGATTCAGATGCACGCGAGAGAGCTAGGGGAAATGTCGCTAAAACATGCCTCACTTGGTCATCCTGTGAATTTTGAAAGTATTGATGCATCTGGAAATCAGATCGCACTTGAAAGGCTTGCAGAGTCATATAAATATGCAGGAATTACGAAGCAAAATTTCTGCCCAGAACCGATAGCGGCTACGCTAAGTTACCTTTTTACAAACCCAGTTGAGTTTCAGGGGAATATTCTAACTATAGATTTTGGTGGTGGTACTCTTGACTTTGTGGTCTTGAAATCTGTCGGAGATAGTTTTGAAGTAGTAGCGACTCATGGTATTTCGCTTGGTGGTGACAAAATCGATCAAATGATCTATGCACATTTAATATTCCCTTTGCTTGGCAAGGGTGAGCGTTGGGTGAGGACAGTAGATGGATTATCAGTTGATACGCTCTTCCCATTTTCTGATTATGAGGAACTATTGATTAATTGGCCAGTGAGTTATATGTTAAATCAGAACAAATATACCGGGCCTGTGATGGATAGAATGAACAATACAGATAGTTCGGCTAACAAATTTCGACGACTTTATGATGTTATTAAGCAGAATTATAGTTTTCAGATTTTTCATGCTATTCGTGAACTAAAATCTGATCTTTCCTTTGGGCATGAGGCAGTTCTTGATATCCCTGAGCTTGACATTAACGTTCAGATAACACGAGATCAATTCGAGCAGATCATCTCAACCTTATTAGATGACTTAAATCAAGCTATTAAGGACACGTTAATGAAAGCA
>CACJVE010000065.1 GCA_902596775.1 uncultured SAR92 cluster bacterium | reverse complement strand
AATATATGAAAACAAGGTCAATGAGCCTAAAAATGCGATAAAAATTCTGATTTAAGGTAAGAGTTAGTTATTTATTATCGAGCATAAATGGGAAAAATGGTGGGCCGTACTGGATTCGAACCAGTGACCAATTGGTTAAAAGCCAACTGCTCTACCAACTGAGCTAACGGCCCCAGAGGTGGTGGTATCATACTTACAGATTACTAAATTTCAAGGAATATTTTAAAACCGTCTTCTTAGATATTACATTGACCTTAAAAATTCTCGTCTAGGAATTTTGATGCCTTCTCCGAGATAGGACCCTGTCCGTCTGACACTGATTCCATAAGCTTTTCAGACATATCAAGTTGCCCTAACTCATAATAAATCTTACCTAGTTTAAACTTGGAATCCTTTGCTTTGGCATGATTACTATGCTGGTCCAGTATAATTGAGAACTGCTGCCGAGCAGGCTCAACTTTGTCCTGAAGCAAGTATATTTCCCCAAGCCAATATCTAACATTTGGGACGTAAGTGCTCTGAGGAAATTTATCTAGATGCTCCAAGAGTGCTTGTGTCGCTCCTCCAATATCCCTATCTCTGAGAAGTTTTTGAGAAGCCCTTTCATAATCAGCTCTTATCTCAGATTGTAGTTTTCCATTAACGATTTCTGGGTTGGGAGTAAACGCTTCATCATCTGATTGTGACAGATTTGGATTTTCTTCCCCGTTTTTTTTGAAGTCAGTATCGTGATCTGATATTCGCGCTCTCTCGATTACACCCAATCTTTTGTCCAGGTCTAAATAGTCGTCAAGCTGACGTTGTTTAAGTTCTCGAATCTGAAAGGACATTTCCTCAACTATCCCGCGTAAATCTCGGACTTCATCTCTTAGATTTTGCATTACATCAAAGGTTTGGTCAGGTTTAGCAGAAGGTATATCCTCTCCCACCATTACCTCCTCTTCCGAAAGTGGAAAATAAGTAGGCGTCGCCTCCTCTATTGGCGTTAATTCCTGCGCAAGCCCATAATTCCAGACAAGAATCACCAAGAAAGGAAGGCTAACTCTCACGAAAAGTTATCCCTGCATCTAGAATTACAAAATACTTTCATACTACCTTGGTTTAGATAATTACTTTAACTCAACTCTTCGATTCATTCTCCACGAGGCTTCATTACTTCCAAAAGATGCAGCCACCTCTTCACCATAACTAACCACCTCTATTGACGAGGCGGGAACACCTTGCAGTACGAGATACTCCTTAACCGTATTTGCTCGCCTTTCGCCTAGAGCCATATTGTACTCTCTAGTCCCTCGCTCATCTGCATGGCCTTCTAGCCTCACTGGAGCTGGATACGCATCCAAAAACTCAGCGTGCTCCATCAAAGCTATACGCGTTTCGTCACTGAGAACTGCCTTATCAAATTCAAAGTAGAAAACAGTCGCTGCGTTATTAACAGGTGCCGCCTCTTCCTCAACTATCTCCGGCATCGGATCAGCCTCTGTCTCAACTGTGGCAGTCGCGACAGTTGTATCTTCAATAGTACTAACGGCCTCTGCACTATCTTTTGTGGTATTACTGCTACAACCTGCTCCTGCAAGACACACTAACATGCCTAGTGTAAATAACCTTATGTAAGAATTATCCATGTTTAACTCCTTTTTTTAATCGCCCAATGTTTAAATTTATCTCAAATAAGGAGACCAAGCCGGTTCTCTAACATCTCCTGATTCAAGCGGAAGAAAATATTTTACACCTGCATCTATTGATACTGCTGCAAGAATATCTCTATCTCCCTGTTTAGTTGCATATATCAACATCGCTCCATTTGGAGCCACTGTTGGTGATTCATCTAGTCTAGTCTCGGTTAATTCTAACATTCTATTAGTCTTTAAATCGAGTGTTGCGATATGAAAAACATCCTTTGCTCGATGGACCATCACTAAAGTTCGTCCATCTGGAGCCAAACTCGGACGAGCATTATAATTACCCGCATAAGTCACCCGTCTAATTTTCTTGGTATTCAGATTCAATTCATAAATCTGAGGAGTACCACCTCTATCTGAGGTAAATAAAATACTATCTCCATCAGGATGCCA
>CACJVE010000064.1 GCA_902596775.1 uncultured SAR92 cluster bacterium | reverse complement strand
CATTTCAAATCAATATGATCCCAGCTATTTAATTGTTTCAAGCTAATTATTTCTCGTGCAAGTGCACCACAGCCTAATATTAATATGCGTGATTTTTTTAATTCAAAATCAGTAATTTTAGACATCTTTAAGCCGTAGCTTCTAGTTCGCGTCTTTCTGCCACCAAACGAACAGCAATGGAGGCTGCTTCTGCAGCATCAGTGCAATACGCGTCAGCGCCAACAGCCTCACCAAACTCCTCATTAAGTGGCGCACCTCCAACCAAAACAATGTATTTATCTCTAAGATTTTTCTCTTTTAATGCATCAACAACTACCTTCATATAAGGCATTGTTGTAGTTAGTAATGCAGACATACCTAGAATATCAGGCTGATACTTTTCTAATGCCTCGAGATAATCTTCGACAGTATTATTTATACCAATATCAAAAACCTCAAACCCGGCTCCCTCTAACATCATTGCAACAAGGTTCTTACCAATGTCGTGAATATCTCCTTTCACTGTTCCAATCACCATAGTCCCAACTGGTTTTGCTCCTGTTTCAGCTAAAAGAGGCTTTAGAATTGCCATTCCACCCTTCATCGCATTCGCTGAAAGAAGAACTTCTGGAACAAACAAAATACCATCTCTGAAATCGATTCCAACTATTGTCATTCCTGCAACTAAGGCCTCCGCTAAGACTTGCTCAGCCGACCAACCTCTCTCGAGTAAGATTTCAGTTCCATCTATAATCTCCTCTTTCAAGCCGTCATATAAGTCATCATGCATTTGTAGCACTAGATCCTCATCAGATAGCTCTGATAATATTATTTCGTCGTCTTCAGACATCACTTTCACCTCTTCTGTCAGTAATCCATATCTTTAAAAGACTCTTTTCGTGTATTCATAAAATCAGTCAATCCATCCTCTATACCCTCATCAAGGACAGGAGGCTGATAATCTTCAAGCATTTGCTTCCAGATTTTATTAGCACGTTGGGCGGCATCTATTCCACCATCCGCAGTCCATTGCTCGAAACTGTTATTGTCTGCAACGGTAGACCGATAAAAAGCACTCTCAAAATTTGCAAGGGTGTGGGCAGATCCAAGATAATGCTTCCCGGGTCCAACCTCCCTAAATGCAGAGAAAGCCTGGCCATTCTCTGATATATCCATACCGCCAAGCAGAATCTCTATCATACTTGCCTGATCACTATCCATAATAAATTTTTCATAACCCATTGCTAAACCACCCTCTAACCATCCCGCCGTATGTAACATGAAATTCACACCGGCTAAAGCTGCTGTCTGAAGTGTATTTGCAGATTCATATGCCGCTTGAGCATCCGGTATTTTAGAGCCACAAAGACCCCCACCACTTCTAAATGGAACGCCAAGTCTTCTTGCCAGGGCAGCTGCACAATATAGGATCTGACTCGGCTCTGGAGTGCCAAATGTAGGTGCCCCAGATGCCATTGACACTGCAGCAGCAAATGTCCCGAATACAACTGGGGCCCCGGGTCTGCACAATTGAGTGAAGGCAATACCCGCAAGCGCCTCAGCCAATATTTGTGTTACCGTTCCAGTGGCTGTTACAGGTGACATTGCACCTGCAAGGATGAAGGGTGATATTACAGTGGATTGATTATTTCTCGCATAAACCTTCAGTGAACCCAGCATCGTGGAATCATAAGTCATCGGTGAATTTACGTTAATTAAACTGGTAAAAACACAATGCTGATCAACAAATTCTTCACCGAAAACTATTTTGGCCATGTCTACTGAATCTTGCGCTCTATCTGGTTGTGTTACTGATCCCATCAACGGCTTGTCACTATATTTAAAATGACTATAAATCATATCAAAGTGGCGCTTATTTACTGGCAGATCAACTGGCTCGCAAACAGTTCCTCCCGAATGATGGATCGAGGGCGCCATGTATGCTAGCTTTACAAAATTTTTAAAGTCTTCAATAGTGGCATAGCGTCTTCCACGATCAATATCATGCACGAATGGCGATCCATAAGCCGGAACTAATACTGTATTCTTGCCTCCAATTACAACATTCCGCTCAGCGTTTCTCGCATATTGCATGTATTCAGAGGGAG
>CACJVE010000063.1 GCA_902596775.1 uncultured SAR92 cluster bacterium | reverse complement strand
GGTACTTATAAAATACGCTTTCTTGCGTTTTTATTATTGATGGTCTTAATCGGAGGCTGCATCGATAAGGAGGAAATTCTGGATTCTTCTCAAATTAAAGGTACATTTCATCACATAGAATCTTTTAACTCTAAACATGTAGAAGACCGTCCCGTCGATATTTGGCTGCCCGATGGATACGAGAAGGATACAGATCAACAGTATTCAGTTATGTATCTTCATGATGGTCAAATGATGTTTGATCAACCTACCTCGCCTCTCAATAAAGGTGTTCTGATGAAGCTTTACTCACTATATGCAAAATTAAGGTATGGGACTGGATTCTTTTGGGACGTGGATAAAACAGTAGCGAGACTTATAGAGGGGGGGAGTATAGATCCAATAATTTTAGTGTCAGTCTATAATTTACCTAAAGTAAAGAGGCGTACCGAGTATATGCCGCAGAAAATGATAACTGAGCAAATCGCAACTGAATTTCTGCATAAAGAATCTGATATTAGGAAAGAGGACATTACCTCGGATAAATACTTAAGGTTTTTGGTTGATGAGCTTAAGCCATACGTTGATCAAAATTACAGAACAAAATCTGATCAGAGTAATACTTTTATTATGGGATCTAGTATGGGAGGAATGATTTCAGCTTATGCAATCTCAGAGTATCCTGAGGTTTTTGGAGGTGCCGCCTGTTTATCAACACATTGGCCTTTAGGAGGCAACTCGGTAACATCCTGGTATGAAAATCATTGGCCACAGGCGGGTAATCATCGTATTTATTTTGATAGGGGAACGGAGAGCTATGATTCGACTTATGGCCCTGGCCAAGCCCACATGGATTCCATTATGAAAAAAAATGGATTTACAAGAGATCTCGATTGGAAGAGCCTTGTATTTGAAGGAGAAAGCCACACTATGGCTGCGTGGCAAAAAAGATTGCATATACCTTTAGAGTTTTTGCTTTCTAGCAACAGCCAAAAATAAGCAGGAGGATAGTAATCCCCCTTTCAGAAATAAAAACAGGGAGCTTGCTCCCTGTTTTTCGTTGAAAATTACTTTTGAAAGTAAATATCTTAACTCGCAGGCATTACAATGGGATATCCATCCATTGCAAAGCTTTGACAAGTAGAGACTGCTTCTATTTCATCCTGAAGTCCATTATTTGTGGCGGTCCAGCCTGCATAGCCAGCCTCTTTATCTTCCATACTTTGCCAATAATTTCCAATCGCATAATCATATGATTCGGCAGTTCCTCCAGCAGTTGCAGTGTCAAATAATGGATCATGATGAACATACCAGTAGCTGCCTCTCTCACCCGCTTGCTCGGCTGCAGCATCTACCCATGCATCGAACTTTGATAGCACTGCTTTTAGATTATTAGAATCCATTCCTTCATTATAATTACAAAATTGGTACTCAGCTTGAAACGGAGGTTCTGCAGTCCACTCTCCAGGTTGTGGTCCCGCTGTTCCGGTAAAGTGAAATACTTTTGTTTCATCGCATTTTAATACTGAGTCATATTTCGCTTGAAAAGCTTCCGCGCTATTCTTTCCCCACTCTTGCCAGCCCAAATCTCGAGTTTCTTGATCAGCCCAAACATTTAACCAAATCGCATCATAAAGATCGATTTCGAAAGATGGGATATATCCCCAAGCACTGCTGACCTTATGTGCTGATGTTGAAGTGATTTCATTAAATTCTGCAGTGAGTGCTGCCATTGCTTCTTCAGTGGTACCAGCACCAAAGTCGCACCAAATATATTCGAGCAGTACTGTCTCTTCGGCAGTCTCAGTGTCAGCAACTGGCTCTACCTCTACAACTTCAGTGTCAGCAACTGGCTCTACCTCTGCAACTTCGGCCTCCTTCTCTGCACATCCTGTCATGATTAAAAGACAAAATATTATTCCTGTCAGTTTTTTCATAAATCCTCCTTTAAATTAATTTGATCTCGTTAAATTGGTTTCCTTATAAAGTAACGGTTAAAAGTGACAATGGGTTTACAAATCTACTGTTCCTTATTTAGTTTTTCTTTTTTTATGTCTCTTGAATAAATGTAGTAAATTTCTGGAATTCCTAACAGATTAAATACAAGCATAAAAACAAACCATTTGAACTCATTCCTTTTTGATACATCCAATCAAGCTGATATTCTTGTGCTCCGACACCTGAATTCAAAACAATCAAATCTACATCGCCCAAAAGAGTAATCATTTTATTCATTTGATGCTCAGCTTCCTCGAAATTTCTGAGATCGATCGGCATCACTTGATGTTCACCCTCTAAATTACCAACCAAATCCTCAAGTAGATTCTCTCTCCTGGCCATAAGACCGAGTTGGTATCCTTTGCTTGAAAGTTGCTTAGACATTTCTGCACCAATCCCCGAGCTAGCACCAATGATAATTGCCCTCTTCATTTTCATCCCCTAAAAGAAATTGTTCTATCTGATTTAACTTTTCGTT
>CACJVE010000062.1 GCA_902596775.1 uncultured SAR92 cluster bacterium | reverse complement strand
CTTGGTGCCGCTTGGCTTGCAGGAAACCATGCGAGTATATGGCCAGGTGAAGCTGAGTTCGCTGAACATTGGTCCCGATCATTTAGATTTGAGACCAACATAAGTGACTCATTCAGAAATGAAAAAATCTCGACCTGGAATAGGTATATAAAAAAATTAGTTCAATAAATTTATTATTATCTGATCGAAGTTATCTTGCTCTATTTAAAATAAATCCAACTAATAGACATAAGCAAATTGGTATCGTTACACCGAGAATAATTGGATATCCGTAAACCAATGTAAATGAGCCTAATAAATCTTGGACTATTTTTAAAGAGACACCAAAAACGACTCCCAAAAATAGTCTATAACCCCGAGTGCTATCTCGGAGGGGTCCCATGGCTGTCCCAACGGCTATTAGTGTTAGAGTAACAACAAGCAAAGGATTGAAAAGCTTCTGTAAAAAAGGTAAGAGAAAAGTTGTAGTATCGGTATTCTGTTTATCCAAAAAATCAATATGACGTCCTAGTGTTCTGATTGCTAGCGCCTCGGGCGGGAGAAAATTTATTGTTAGTATTTCTGGCGTTAAATCAGATATCCAAGGCTTTGTTACAAAGTTCTCTGTGCTGGTGGACGACGAATTGATTATGGTTATCGATAAATTTTCCTCTACCCAGAGTTTCTCTGATTCATTGTATACGGCTCGACTAGCAAAACTCGCGCGTGAAAGTCGCCTTTCCGAATCAATAGTATATCTTGAAACTCCATAGAGAACTCCACCAGGGAATACTGCGCTAACATTTATAAATTGATCCCCGTCGTTTATCCACAAACCATCAACTGAAGTTTGAAACGAGGATCCTTTTCTCAAGTAATCTCGATTACCCTCAGCTTTTTGATCTAGATAAGGTGTGATAAATTCATTGCTGAGGCTTACGAGCAAAACCAACAAAAGAACTGGCTTCAAGGCGAACCAAAATATTTTATACTTAGAAATACCACTTGCACGAATAACAATCAACTCGTTCGAGGATGATAACTGCCCAATGCCAAATAAACATCCTATAAGTACTGCAAACGGAAAGTATTCAGATATGCTTGAGGGTAATGTTGTAAACACATATTCAAAAACATTCGTCACTCCATAGTTATTTTTGATCATTTTTGACTCATCAATAAACTCAGCAGTAGCGTCGAGACCAACGATTATAAGAATTGCCAGAGCTATGGATTTTAGAACAACCATACCAATCAACCTTGATATAATTTTCAACCTAACTCATCCCCAATTTTTAATACAAAAAATTTTATCTTCTCCCAGAACATTACAGTAATTGCAAAAAACAAGAATAATAAGTGCACAAAGAGCAAAGCAAAATCACTCGAGATTTGCTCAAACCTTATTAGTCGAGCGACGTAATTTAGGGTACTGAAGTATAGGAAATAAATTAATATTGCTGGCAATATTTTAGCATATCGACCCTTTCTGGGATCTGTTTTGCTTAAAGAAACTGCGATAATTACAAGGACAATCAACATAATCGGCAGAGACAGACGCCATTGAAGTGCAGCGGAGGCTTCAGCACTTTCTGATCGAAATAAGTCAAACGAAGACATCGCATCTACCTCTTTGTCTCGAATAACTTTTCTTTTTTCCGAGAGTTTTGAACCATATTCATTAAAAGATGTAACTTGATGATTGTATTGACCGGGCATACCTTGAAATCGATATCCATTTTTAAGAACTAAATAGCTGTCACCGTTATCCTCTGTTACTTGCTGAATCCCGGTGCTCGCAAGCAAAATCACAAAGCCTTCAGTACCTTGTAGAGCCGAGTCATTGAATACCGATAGAAATACATTCTCCAAAACTCCGTCTTCAGACACCCGCTCTGCATAGGTAACTCCTCTTTCTCCCGATAATTTATAGAATTTTTTTGGTGTGATTTTATCTAATTCACTCAGCTCATCTTGAGCCTTCAATAATAAATTAGCCTTTGAAGCACCAATAGGAGATAAATACAAACTTAAAGTTGCATTAAACACAGCAAAAACGAGACCAAGCAATAGAACAAATTTTAAAAGTCGTCCTAAAGATACACCGCTAGCCTGTAAAATACTCATTTCGTTTTCAGAATACATGCGTCCAAAGGTCAACATTATCCCCATCAAAAAAGCTAATGGAAATGCCAACTCCAAAAACTCTGGGATCCTGTAGCCAATAATTGCAAAAATAATCGCTGGATCTAGATCTCCTGACAATGCTGAGGATAAATATTTAACGAACCGCCCACTCATTAAAATCAAGAGCAATACTCCACAAATCGCTATTGATGTTAATGCTATTTCACGGATGACATATCTAAAAATAATCGTCACGCTAAGGCCTCTTAACTTCGAGTAACTAAGCTGTTATCGTAACACGCTTTAAAAATGACTGACATTTAGGAGATTTAATGAAATTTTTAACCTCACATGCTGATATCAATAAAATTGATACCGATGCATTGGTTATTTTAACCGACA
>CACJVE010000061.1 GCA_902596775.1 uncultured SAR92 cluster bacterium | reverse complement strand
GCGACAGGATACGTTACGGATGCTGAAAGAGGCCTCTCTAAAGAGGAATATCCAAATATACCTGATGAATTCAGAGTACCCGGTTCAATGGTATTTATCGCACCAGAACCAAATCAACCGGCATCTCCCGCAACTTGGTGGCAATTCGTTGCGGGCGCTAATTGGCGCAATCCTTATGGGCCTGGTAGCTCAATCAGTGGAAAAGATCATTATCCAGTCGTTCAGGTTACTTTTGATGACGCATTAGCTTATACAGAATGGCTTGGACATAGATTGCCCACAGAAAGAGAGTGGGAATATGCATCACGAGGCGGAATGTATGGTGCGACTTATTCATGGGGAGAAGAAGATCCTCAATCAGGCTCTCCGAAGGCAAATACCTGGCAGGGAAGGTTTCCATACGAGAATTTGAATGATGATAATTATCACGAGTCATCACCAGTGGGTTGTTTCCCCGAAAATGGTTATGGTCTATATGATATAACGGGAAATGTGTGGGAGTGGACAAATACGCCGTATGGACCTGACAGAAAGCGAGACTACGGATTGGACGGATATGATCCGCAACAACCAGGTGTCAAAGTTAAAACCCTGAAAGGCGGGTCTTACTTGTGTTCTGACAATTATTGCCAGAGATATAGACCGGCTGCCAGACAGGCACAAGATGTAACATTGGCAACATCTCATATAGGGTTCAGAACTGCCTCAGATATGTGATTCTTATCTCATCTGAAGAATCATATCAGTTAAAATAGACCACTGATTTCACCGATGTTATTCACATCTATGTTATTCGCGGCTGGTACTCTCGGTAGTCCAGGCATCGTCATGATGTCACCACATACGACTACGATAAAGCCTGCGCCTGCTGAAAGTCTCACCTCACGTATTGCCATCACGTGATTATTTGGTGCACCCTTTAAATTAGGATCAGTCGAAAAACTATATTGTGTTTTTGCAACACAGATTGGAAATTCCCCATAGCCATCTTCCTCAAATTTACGAATTTGAGCCCGCACTTTTTTATCAGCTATTACGTCATCTGCTCTATACAACCTGGTGGCAATAGTTTTGATCTTATCCCAAATACCCATTTCATTTGGGTATAAAGGTGCAAAACTAGCGGCACCAGAAGATACGAGACTCACAACCTCTTCAGCCAATTCTATAGTTCCATTACCTCCGTCAGACCAATGGGTGCACTCGATTGCTTTTACACCATTAGCTATTGCAATATCCTTTACTGATTGGATCTCTGCATCCGTATCAGTGACAAACCGATTGATGGCCACAACAACTGGAACTCCGAAAGATTTAACGTTTTCTATGTGGCGTGCCAGATTATTTCCACCTTGGGTGACCGCGGTAATATTCTCCTTTGATAAGTCGTCTTTATTGACTCCCCCATGCATTTTCAGGGCTCGTATTGTCGCTACTATTACTGCAACATCAGGGGATATTCCTGCACTCCTGCACTTTATGTTAAAAAACTTCTCAGCGCCTAGATCAGCACCAAAGCCTGCCTCAGTCACTACATAGTCTGCCATTTTTAGTGCTGATTTTGTTGCGATTACCGAATTACATCCATGCGCAATGTTGGCAAAGGGTCCCCCATGGATAATTGCTGGATTATTTTCAAGCGTTTGAACAAGGTTAGGCGCCAGGGCGTCACGAAGCAAAGTCGCCATCGCGCCTATCCCTTTGATTTGGCTTGCGAATAAAGGTTTATTCTCTCGTGTGTAACCAATAACGATTTTTTCAAGTCTGGATTTTAAATCACCTAAGTTATTAGACAGACAAAAAATGGCCATTACTTCAGATGCGACGGTGATGTCATAGCCATCTTGCCTAGGAAATCCATTCCCAGGTCCACCAAGGCCACAAGTTATGGAGCGCAAAGCTCTATCATTCATATCGATTACGCGCTTCCATTGCATTCTGCGCACATCGATACCCAATTCATTACCCCAATGGACATGATTATCAATAAGGGCGGATAAGAGGTTATGAGCCGCGCCTATTGCATGGAAATCTCCAGTAAAATGAAGATTAATATCTTCCATAGGAACTACTTGTGCATAACCACCTCCAGCTGCACCACCCTTCATTCCAAAGCAAGGCCCGAGGCTTGGTTCTCGCAGACACACGACAGACTTTTTACCTAGCTTGTTTAACCCATCGTTCAATCCAACTGACGTAGTAGTTTTACCTTCTCCTGCAGGGGTCGGTGTAATAGCGGTAACTAAAATTAATTTACCATTTTGGTTACCGGCAACAGATTCAAGATGATTATTGCTTATTTTAGCTTTATTCGATCCGTACTGAATCAGATTTTCTTCAGGAATGTTCAGTTTTTCGCCAATCTGAGAGATTGATAACAATCTAGCTTTCCTTGCAATTTCAATATCACTCATGAATTTTCCTTATCAAATCATTCTATATTTCGTGCCGGTCATGATGCGAGAAAGGACAGATCTTCGAAGTCTCAATAACGACAATAATAATCTTACCAACGACATAATATAAAGAGTTTTTTTCTGCAGGTAATCAATTAAATATGAATTAGTTGTTTTGACGTTTTTGGATATAAATTTGTCGCTACAATGAGCTATTCATTACATAATTGCCAGTTAAACTGTCC
>CACJVE010000060.1 GCA_902596775.1 uncultured SAR92 cluster bacterium | reverse complement strand
TTATGTTATTTGAACCGCGCGCTGCCGCTAACTTTACTAATTCATGTAAATGATTCTCATGACTATGAACTCCTCCAGAGGACAGCAAACCCATTACATGAACGGATTTCTCTGCCTTGACTGCCTTATCAATTGCATTACAGTAAACGGTATTCTCATGGAATGATTTGTTCTCGATCGCTTTGTTTATTCTTGATAGGCTTTGAAAAACAACTCTTCCGGCACCAATCGTTGTATGGCCTACTTCTGAATTACCCATTTGTCCCTTCGGAAGGCCGACATATTCTCCTGCTGTTTCAATTAAGCATTTTGAGGATGCCTCATTCCAAAGACTATCCCATATTGGTCTTTTTGCATTAGCAACAGCATTAAAACTTTTATCCTCACTGTGGCCGCATCCATCAAGAATAAATAAGACAGTTGGTGGGATGTTTTTCTTCATTTTAATTGTTCATTTAAAAGCTTATCGGTGTATTTACTGCTGATCAAATTTGTTTCAAATTTCCTCGCAAATTGACAACTTCAACTAACCATAAATTATAGTTTGTTATTCTTCAGCTCCCAACGGTTTTGTAAGAAGAATTAATTTTGGCATCAAAGTTAGTGAGCCAAGTAATGCTAGCATCATTGCCATTCCAGTAAGTATTCCAAAGTGTATTGAAGGCACAAAACTCGAAAAGGTAAGGATGGAAAAGCCTGTGATTATTGTTATTGAAGAAATAAATAATGCTTGCCCTATCGTTGTATGAGCATGAGTTAAGGCTTCCGTATAGTTTTTGCAGCTTCTAAATTCAGCCTTAAACCTAGTGATATAGTGAATGGAGTGATCCACACCTATCCCAATTGTTATCGCAGCAATGGTTATTGTCATTATGTTCAATGGGATACTAAATATACCCATACTACCAAGAATTGCTATGGCAGCTAGTATATTCGGCGTAATAGCGATTAATGAGAACTTTATGGATTTGAAAAGTAATAAAAACATTAAAAATATTCCTAAAAGCACAGTCCCCAGTGTCTGGATTTGAGATTTATACAAAGAGTTGAGCATATTTTCATATAATATAAATATGCCCGAAAGCCTCAATTGTTGATCACTCAGATTCAGTTCCTCGATACCATATGTTTTTATCTTTTGAATTAAGTTCTGCCTATCAAGATTGTCATAACTTTCGATAATCCTAGCTTGGATCCGAACCTCATCTGAGTTTTGATCCCAATATGGCTTGATTAATTGATTAGTTATTTCTTCGTTAAGAGTTTGACGCATTATGGATAGTTCTAAATCGTTTAAATTGCGGCCACTTAGATCTGTTGCGATCTCATGAATTTGAACTAGTGATGCTACTTTGCCAATCTCTGGCATTTCTTCGAGATACCGATGAAGTCGTTCTAAATCAGTTAGACCGCCAGATGAAAACCAATAACTAGGCACAATCATATTGTTTTGGTCCGCTTCCATATCAAACTGTTTTTCATCTCCGTCGGTAAATTCTTCAAAGTCTGAAAAATCATCAAAATCAAAGTCATCCTCAAAAAAATTATTATCAAGATCATTTTCTTCAATGGTCATGTCGATCACTGGAGCTTTTATAATGACGTCAAGTGGTGTTGTGCCTCCCAGTGATTCATCCACAACTTTTATGCCTTGATGTATTTCTGTGCTTGAATGGAAGAAGTCTATGAATTTATTCTCCACTTTAAGTTGGGTCAGTCCTATTCCGCTAATGATAGTGACGAATATTGAGATTATGATAATCTGACTACCCTGTCTCTCTGCCATTGATGCAAAAAATTTTGTGATATTCAGCGATAGATCTCTACGGGTTTTAAATTTTTTATTGCAAAATAGCGATAAGCTTGATGGTATTACGATAAAAACTGAGACAAATGCGCACCCAACACCTACAGTCATCATTAGGCCGAAATCTATAACTGGTCTGATATTACTGGTGATAAGGGAGAGGAACGCGGCCATCGTCGTTAACATAGTATACAAGCATGGCTTAAACATAGTTTTCACCATAATTTTTACATTTTCTTTAGTTTTGTGTGCTTCTGAAGTGCTTGAAAGCTCCCTAAATCGGACGATTAAGTGAATATTTATCGCGAGAGTTAAGATTATTAATAAAAGAATAAAGTTTGAAGAAATAATGGTAAGTTTCCAGCCAAACCAGCTCAAACCTCCAAGGACAATAAGAACGCAACTGGCGCATGACACCAAAGGTAAAAATACAAACTCTGGCTCTTTAAAGATTAGCGATAAAATAATAACTATAAAAATTGTTATTGCTATCCCAAAAATAAGTAGATCTTTTTTGATAAAACTAATTAGATCAGCTGTAATCATATCAGGGCCACCGAGAAATATTTTCCCTCGATCTTCAAATTCGCTCAGAACATCTCTAACCTCTCTTACTCTTTTATGGTCTAGTGAATACCGCATAGTTTGATAATCGTAAAACTCTTGGATGACTGTCTTTAACTCGCTCTTGCTTTCAGCACTTAAAGTATCTGTTGCGGCCCTTTGTCTTAACGCGTCTCTTTTTTCAGCGAGTGCTAAGTAATCCGAATCAATAGCAATTGTCAGCAATATTGCGGTCGTATTTTTATCTTGACTCAGAATATTATTTTTATAAACCGGGCTATTGAGAAATTCGTTTATTGCAAGTTCCTTATTGATATCTGCAGACATGAGAGTAAGTGGTTCGTTGGCTAAGC
>CACJVE010000059.1 GCA_902596775.1 uncultured SAR92 cluster bacterium | reverse complement strand
GCCCAAACGCTCACCTCTCTTTTCAAACTTAGTAACGGGTCTGTAATTTGGCCTTTCTGAATAATTACTTTTGCCTGCCAAATTTATAAATCGACTATTTCCATCAACCAAATCCATAACGCACTCTGCATAGGGCTTCCAATCAGTAACAAAGTGAAAGATTCCACCAGATTTCAGTTTATCGGCGATTTTACTTAAAAAGTCTTTTGTTACTAATCTGCGCTTATGGTGTTTTTTCTTATGCCATGGATCTGGAAAATATACCTGAACTCTATCAATACTATACGTTGGCAAACACTCGTTAATAACATCCAAAGCATCAGCCCAATATATCCTTACATTTGTTAAGCTTCTAGAATCAATGAGCTTTATCAGGTTTCCTATCCCAGGCGGGTGTACTTCGATGCCAATATAATTATCGTCACGATGATTGTTTGCCATTTCCGCTAGAGAATCGCCCATGCCAAATCCTATCTCTAACACCGTAAGTCCTTTTCTACCAAAAATTTCGTTAGTATTAATGAAACCCGCGCTCAAGGACAACCCATACTCAAATTCCTCGGAGAAAAGCGCTTTTTTTTGAGCCGGAGTAATCCTTCCTGTTCTTAGAACATAGGTTTGAACCGTTTTTTTCCTTAACTCATTTAACAATAAGATTTACCTTTTTAAAAAAGAAAAAAATAAAGTAATCCAGCCAAAAATAAAAGCAAAGCCACCCACTGGAGTGAGAAATGCAACACTTGAGAGTTCAAATATAATCAATAGGTAGAGCGTGCCACAGAAAAATAAGATCCCAAGTAAGAAGCATAATGAAACAATATTCCGATAGATAGTTTGAATTAGTGAATCGCTCGAGAACGCCAGTATTAGAATAGTTGTGCTGTGAAGCAAGTGATAGATCACAGCGGTCCAATATCTGTGTAAATCAGGTACTGTGAATTGTTGGGCCATTCCGTGGGAAATATATATCCCTATGAATATGCATAAAAGTACGCTTATGGCAGCGATTCTTATCCAATTCTTACTCATAAAAAAAAACCGCATGTCTTTCCACGCGGCTTTTATTTTCTCTAATCAGAATCACTGCTGCATCTGACGCTTGAGACATGCCATCGCATTTTTTTCAAGTTGACGTATTCGTTCTGCAGATACACCGTATTGATCTGCTAACTCATGAAGCGTAAGTTTTTTCTCATCTAACCATCTTTTCTGGAGGATCATCTGACTTCTTTCATCCAGTCCTTCAATAGCATTTTGCAAACGCATATTATTATCACTTTGTAGATCTAGAGATTCTATTGCCTCGGCTGGACCGACTTCACCAGATGACAAATAGGCAGATGGAGAATAAGCAGCGCTTTCATCATCGTCATCAGAATAAGCATCGAATGCAGTGTCATGTGAGGAGAGCCTCTTTTCCATTTCCATTACGTCTTTTAGCTCAACATCTAAATCTCTAGCAATTGCCTTTGCTTCGTCCGCGGATAACCATTCCAATTCTTTTTTTGAACTTCTTAGATTAAAAAACAACTTCCTCTGAGCTTTTGTAGTAGCGACTTTCACTATCCTCCAATTTTTGAGAATAAATTCATGAATTTCTGCCTTTATCCAATGAACTGCAAAGGACACTAGTCTTACACCTTTCTCAGGATTAAATCTTCTGACTGCTTTCATTAAACCCACGTTGCCTTCCTGAATTAAGTCGCCTAATGGCAAGCCATAGCCATTGTAAGAACGAGCTATATGAACTACAAAGCGTAAGTGAGCCATAACTAGCTTTCTAGCGGAATCAAGATCTTCATTGTAAAATAACGATTCTCCTAATGATTTTTCTTCATCAGCAGACAAAATAGGTATTGACGACGCCCCTTGAATATAGGCATTCAAGTTCGAACCTGGTGTCATCCATTCCATTGTTTGAAGAGCTTTTGTCATAATTTCCTCATAATTAGCACATTAGTATAGCATTTTTTTATAAGTGCTTCAAAAATATAGATAAATTACGCATGATTAACAGATTTTGGGTCACTTTAAAGTATTTCAAGTTCTTTATAATGCTTTGCAAACGAAATCCACGCGCCCAAAACACCAATGGCGCCTCCCATTCCAATAATCAATAGATTCTCCTTAAAAGTAAAAAGCCTTAAATCAACTTGAATTTCAAAAAGTAAAAACAGATTTTGAAGCGATGGTGAGATTAACATTGAGCAAATCTTAATGATAACAATCGATACAAACCCACTAGTCAGACCTAGTATAAAACCTGAGTATAAAAAAGGTCTTCTGGCAAAAGACGTCTCACCTCCCATTAGTCTGATTAATGCTACTTCATCTCGTCGCGCGTAAACTAAATACCTTATAAAACTACTTAGAATAAAAATAGCGCCTACAACTAACAAAGTACAGGAGATTAATAAGAATTTCTGCGTAACCGCTTTAATTGAATTTAGTCGCTCAATCCACTTCACATCAATCTGGACCTCATCAACACCACTTAATGTATTAATGCTCTCTATCAACTGCTCTATTTTATTATTCTCAATTGAGCTCGATTTAGTAATCTCCATCAAAAATGTCGGTGGTAGAGGATTGTAGGTTTGATCTAAATCGATATCCAAACGCTCAGCAAACTCCTTAAATGCTTCTGAAGGGGAGATATAAGTGACATTTTTTACCGCAGGCAAATTGTTAAGCTGATCGCTCAAATCCTTCACTTTTTGATTGGACAAATTATTTTGACCAAATACCGTTATTTGATGTGTTGAATCCAATGTGC
>CACJVE010000058.1 GCA_902596775.1 uncultured SAR92 cluster bacterium | reverse complement strand
ACAGAGGTGGCTCAACCCCTTATATTGACTGCCAGCATTGCGATCTGGAGAATGATTAATTCGCGGTTAGATTTATCTCCAAAGATTCTAGCAGGTCACAGTTTAGGTGAATGGTCTGCATTAGTTTGTGCTGAAGTTATATCATTCTCAGAAGCTGTTTTGCTGGTAAGAAATAGGGGTAAATATATGCAGGCAGCCGTTGCAAAAGAAGAGGGCGCGATGGCTGCCATTATAGGATTAGAGGATCAGATTATTTGCAGTCTGTGTGATGAGTTATCAACTGATCTCAGTATTGTCGAGGCTGTTAATTTTAATGCCCCAGGCCAAGTAGTAATCGCAGGTCATCTCGCAATTGTCGAAGAAGCTATTGAGAGGGCAATGCAGCACGGCGCTAAAAGGGCCCTAAAATTAGCGGTAAGTGCGCCTTTTCATACCTCTCTAATGAAACCCGCAGCGAGAAAACTTGTTAAAGATCTTGATGAGGTCGTCTTTAAAAAACCAAAATTTAAGATCTTACATAACTGTAACTGTAAAACTGAGGATGACCCAAAAGTGATAAAGGCGCTGATGATTGAGCAAATATATTCTCCAGTACTTTGGAGTCAATCTATAAGATCAATGGAAGCACTAGGTGTTACTCGAATTATAGAATGCGGATCTGGACGTGTATTAACCGGCCTGACAAAACGAATTAATCGTTATTATGAGCTGTATTCGACCGATACACTGCTTAATGCAGAGGAAACCATTAATAAAATTGGGAAAAACTCATGAAAAAATTTACAACAATAGCTCTTGTTACTGGTGCGACAAGAGGTATTGGAAAAGCAATAGCAAAGGCACTCAGCGCAACTGATACATATATTGTTGGGACGGCAACCTCTGAGCAGGGAGCTGAGGTGATCTCAACTTATTTTGATGAGGATCAGATAAACGGCGAGGGTCGAGTTTTTAATGCGGGTAGTTTTGAAAATACTAAAACTCTGATATCTGAGATCTCAGACGCATTCGGTTATCCGTCAATTCTCATAAATAATGCTGGTATTACAAAAGATCAATTGCTTCTGCGAATGAAAGAGGAAGACTGGGATGATGTAATTGATATTAATTTGAAGTCGGTCTACCGGCTGAGCAGATTATGTCTTAAAGGGATGATGAAAAATCGATGGGGAAGAATAATTAATATTGGTTCAGTTGTAGGATCGATTGGGAATGCTGGACAATCAAATTATTCTGCCTCTAAATCTGCTATAGAGGGATTTACTCGATCTCTTGCGAGAGAAATAGGTATGCGTGGAATAACCGTTAATACTGTGGCACCTGGATTTATTGAGACTGATATGACACTTCAGTTGGATGAGGATGTTAGAGCGAAAATGCTTGAAAAAATACCTTTAGCAAGACTAGGTCAACCTAAAGATGTTGCCTCTGTGGTAAAGTTTTTAGCGAGTTCTTCTGGCGAATACATAACTGGTGAAACTATTCACGTAAACGGTGGTCTTTATATGGGTTAGCCTTAGGAAAACATTACTTATAGACTATTTTTATTCTATTTTAATTGTAATTTCATTTTTCTGAGGTAAAATGCCGGCCCGGTGAGCTGGAAATCCGTTTTTTTTAAAAGACTCGATAAAGGTAGTATACAGAGTCACTTTGATGGAGTGGAAAATTATGAGTAGTATTGAAGAACGCGTTATAAAAATGGTGGCCGAACAACTTGGCGTAAAAGAAGAAGACGTCAAAGCTACATCTTCCTTTGTAGAAGATCTTGGAGCTGATTCACTAGATACTGTTGAACTAATAATGGCATTAGAAGAAGAATTCGATGCTGAAATACCAGACGAAGAAGCTGAGAAGATTAGCACAGTACAAGATGCAATCTCATATATTGAATCGAACGGGTAAAAATTAATAATTATTAAGTCACCATACGGTGGCTTTTTTACTTAGATTTTCATCAAATTCCTTTATACTTTAGTTAAGTCTAATACTATGAAGCGATGCTCTTGAGTCTAATATCGGATCCTGCAAATTTTATTAATGATCGTGGTCTGTCCTACGGCCATGGGGTCTTTGAAACACTCTTGTTGAGTGATTCCAAACTGCCTCTACAACATTTTCATATAAAAAGACTGATCGCTGGTGCGCTAGCCATTGGGATTCCATTAGATGAAGCTCAACTTAACCATTTTCTTGAAACTATTCTTGAGGAGGCCTTTGAAAATAAAGTTTTTTCAGGAGTAGTAAAAATCCTCATTACAGCAGGTGAGAGTGATTGCGGATACAGGGCTCCTTTAGCTATCAGTCCAAAATTTTTTTACAAAGTTACCTCTGTAACTAACTTGAAAAGAAGTACAAAAAAGGTAGGAGTGAATTTAACGATATGTAATCACCGATTGACTAAGAACCGTAAGCTCGCTGGCATAAAACATTTAAACAGATTGGATCAAGTCATTGGTAGTAATGAGCTTAACGGGACAAATTTCTATGATGGGATAATGCTTGATGAAGATGGACACATTATAGAAACCACGTGTGCGAATATTTTTATAAAAAGCAAGACAATCGGATGGATCACCCCAGAATTGAGCTCCTCAGGAGTTGCTGGCGTGTTAAGAGAAATTTTAATTGAGGATATTTTTAATCGCATTAAAACCAATGTTTCAGTCAGGGCTATCAAGTTAGAGTCCCTGACTAAGTCAGATGAGATTTTTATATGTAATTCAATCAGAGGCATCATACCAATAGTAGAGATTGAAAATTTAGGCAAAACCATATTTCGTTCAAGTTCAATTGGAATTAATACGCAAGACATTGAAAAA
>CACJVE010000057.1 GCA_902596775.1 uncultured SAR92 cluster bacterium | reverse complement strand
TTTCAAGCGGCTAAGTTTGTAGATTTCAGGACTGTTCGAGATCTAAATAATTTGGAGAGGGTCACTTTAGGTAGGTTTAAAGGTTAGATTTGTGCATTTCAATAGCTTTCTTAGACACATAATTCCATCTAAATATTAATCCAATCCCCGCCAAAGTTACCGCGCTAATACATCCTATCCAAAAACCATATATCCCTAAGGGTTGAATGACCCAATTTGTCAGAGACATTACATAGGCAATTGGAAATACAATAATCCAAAAGGCTATGACTTGAATTATTAATGGAACTTTTGCCTCTTTATAACCCCGTAAAGCACCACTGCAGGTCATTTGAAAACAATCAAATAAGCCTAAGAGAGCCGAAAATAGAAACAGGTTTACGGCGATTATTTGAACCTTTTGGTTTGAGCTGAACAGTTCTGCAAATTCATACCTTAGGGTTACCTTCAGGCAACTCAACAATAAGGCAAAAGAGAAGACTAATTTAAATCCGGTGATGCAAATTATCCTAGCTTCACTTGGATTTAAAGATCCCAATCTTTGTGAAATCAGAATTGTCAAAGCTTGGGCTATTCCGAGAGGAACCATAAAAGCTAAAGTATCAATATTAATAGTAATAGCGTGAGCGGCAACAATATTTGCTCCAAGGTGAGCGACTAAAATAGGTATTACTGCAAAAAAACCAAATTCCGCAAGAAGATTTAAAGATATAGGAATGCCTAAGTTAAGTGTACCGCGTATTAAAGGCATACTGGGTTTTTCAAATTTATAATATAGATTTAACCGAGTAGCTTTTTTTGATAACTTCGCGTAGAAGATCATTGCGATTAGCAAAAAGATGTACGCTACAGTTGTTGCCCATGCGGCACCGATTCCTCCTAGGCTCGGAGCACCTAGTTTTCCGAAAACTAGTATGTAGTCAAGCACCGCATTAATTCCGAATGCAATACAATTAAAAATTAATATCGGTTTGGTATTTCCGATACCCTCGAAAGTAGTTCTAAAAACCAAGAATAGTGGAAATACTAGGGCAGTGATAAAATATGGTACTAAATAACCTGTTGCAATTTTTGCAACTCTTTCGGAAATTGACAATGAGTTTAAACCAAAAATACCAATCAAAATCGCAATAATGATTAAAATCGATATAGGAAATGCTAGCCAACAACACTGTTGGAATTGACTTCTAACTTTTTCATACTCTGAAGAACCCCAAAAGCCACCAATAATAGGGCTATTGGCAACCATCAAACCCACAACTGCTAAACTCAAAATATTCCATATACTGATACTTAATTGGACGGCAGCCAAGGTCTCAGAATCTAATTGGCCCGCCATGTAAATATCTGTAACGCTAATGCCTATTATTGCCACTTGGCTGATTATTAAAGGCCCTGCAAGCTTCATTATTTCATTAGAGTATGAAACAAATCCTTTTTTTGTGGTTTTAATAATGGGCACCATATTATTTTTCCAAATATTCCGCTTTTGTTTTCATTCACTCGATCCAGAATTTGGGTGGCAGATAGTATGTAAATTAGCTTACATTTTCGGGACAAGTAATTTATAAAATATAGATTGTTCTAGACTAAGTTTATCTGACAAACGTACACTCTAGCATTAAAGATGTTTTTACCACACATTTGATTTAAAAATTAAAGCGACATCTTTGTTGGATGCAACTTAATTAGAGAGGTCTGGAGTTTGAGTTCAGCGAAGTCCATTGGAAATAACCATTTGAGTCAGTCAGTCCGGTTTGATCAACTCTCTCTCTCACCTGGTCTACTTCGTGGGATCAGTCAGGCTAAATTTGAAATTTGTACCCCAATTCAAGCGCGTTCTTTACCGCATTCATTGAATGGAAAAGATGTGATTGGTCAGGCGCAGACCGGAACTGGCAAGACTGCAGCTTTCCTTGTGACTGTGATTGAAGACCTTCTGAGAAATCCGGTGACTGATGAGCATTACTTAGGTGAGGCAAGAGCGCTGATCTTGGCACCGACAAGAGAACTAGCGATTCAAATAGGTCATGACGCTCGAACCTTATCTCGTTTTACTGACTTGAGTATCCATGTGCTTGTGGGAGGTATTGACCCAGAAAAACAACTGTCTATGTTACGCAAGAAACCATGCGATATATTGATTGGTACCCCAGGGAGACTCTTGGACTTCTCGAAGAATAGTAATATACATTTGGATCGACTAGAGATATTGGTGGTCGATGAAGCAGATAGAATGCTTGATATGGGATTTATCCCTCAAGTTCGGCAGTTGATCAATCAGGCGCCAAGACCTCATCTTCGTCAGTCTTTGATGTTTTCTGCTACTTTTTCTAGTGATATTGAGAGACTGATATCATCGTGGACAGATAACCCTATTGTCATAAGAACTGAGAAAGAAGATTTAGCTACTGAAAATGTGAATCAAAAAATTTTAATCACCACAAGCGCTGAGAAATTCAAGCTGTTGCATAATATTCTTCTTCAAGAAGATTTGGGCAATGCAATTATTTTCGCAAACAGACGAGATACTTGCCGCTCTTTATTTGATAGGTTGAAGAATCTAGGCTTTAAGGTGGGTTTACTGTCAGGAGAAGTGCCTCAAAATCGCCGTTTAAAAACATTGCAAAACTTTAAGACGGGCCATGTAAAACTTATGGTGGCAACTGATGTTGCCGGAAGAGGTATACACATCGATGGAGTGAGCCATGTAATAAACTATGAATTACCTGAAGAGCCAGAAGATTATGTCCATAGAATTGGAAGGACTGGAAGAGCAGGAGAAGCGGGTACCTCCATAAGTTTTGCGTGCGAGGACGATGCATTTTTATTAGAGCCTATTGAGGGTTTATTAGATAAAAAACTTGATTGTTCTCAACCCCCAGCAGAGCTTTTAATTGATGTTACATAGACCAATATTAGAACTCTAAAACTTTTTTTTAAGTACTCGCTGTTTTTCGATATTCCAAGCACGTTCTTTTAAAACATTTCGTTTATCAAGGTCTGTTTTTCCCTTTGC
>CACJVE010000056.1 GCA_902596775.1 uncultured SAR92 cluster bacterium | reverse complement strand
TTAAAGAAATTCCTAACTGACTGCGGTTTGATCGAGGTGAACGAGCAATGGTGGAAGCGGGAAGTGCTTGTTAATAGAAATTCTGTCTAGGTTTTGTAAAATTACTATTTTATTTTAAAAAATAAGATTTTTATATTTCAATAACTTATAATTTTAAGGGTTTTGATTCTTGGTTATGAACTTTAATATTTATATATTTACCTAATTTTTGTAGTTATACTACAAAAATTATTAAGAGGCTTTCCTATGTCAGATATAGACCCGAGTGAAACAAAAGAATGGCTTGATGCTCTTGCTTCACTCCAGTTAGCACATGGGGATGATCGTGTTGAGTTCATACTAACTCAGCTTAATGCTCAGGCAGCAGAGCGTGGCGTTGAGCTACCAAGTGCTGTGACCTCAAATTTCTGTAACACTATTCCTGCTTCTAAAGAGAAAGTGATGCCTGGCGATCTTTTTATGGAGCGCAGAATAAGATCTCTTATTCGTTGGAACGCTCTTGCCATGGTCATGCGAGCAAATGAAAAAAATGAGGGAATAGGAGGCCATATCGCTAGTTTTTCATCTGCTGCCACTTTATATGATGTAGGCTTTAATTATTTTTTTAGAGGAGCAACGGATGACCATTTAGGTGATCTAATTTTCTTTCAAGGACATAGCTCTCCTGGTATGTATGCGCGGTCTTTTCTTGAGGGAAGATTCACTGCAGATCAACTTGATAATTTCCGAACTGAGGTGAAGAAAGAGGGGCTCTCATCCTATCCACACCCTTGGCTGATGCCAGATTATTGGCAATTTCCAACTGTTTCAATGGGTCTTGGTCCGATTCAAGCAATATACCAGGCTCATATTATGAATTATCTTTCCGCCAGAGAACTTGTTCAAAGAGAGGATAGGAAGGTGTGGGCATTTTTAGGAGATGGCGAGTGTGATGAGCCTGAGACTCTCGGGGCAATTTCTCTAGCAGGTAGGGAAGGATTAGAAAACCTTATTTTTGTAATTAATTGTAACTTACAAAGACTAGACGGTCTTGTAAGGGGCAATGGCAAGATAATACAAGAGCTAGAGGGAATTTTTAGAGGTGCCGGTTGGAATGTGATAAAAGTCGTTTGGGGAAGGCATTGGGATCCCTTATTGGAAAAGGACAAAAGCGGTCTTCTTCTCAAGCGAATGAATGAAGTTTGTGATGGCGAACTGCAAAACTATAAGTTCAACGGAGGTGGGTACACAAGAGAGCATTTTTTTGGCAAATATCCTGAATTGTTAGATCTGGTCAAAGATCTGACTGATGATCAGATAATGGCCCTCAATCGGGGCGGTCATGATCCATATAAGGTTTATGCGGCCTATGCTGAAGCGGTTGGGAACAAAGGATCGCCAACGGTAATTTTAGCGCATACAGTTAAAGGCTATGGTCTTGGTGACGGCGGTCAAGCTGCAAATGATACCCATTCGGTAAAGAAACTAAATGTAGAAAATTTAAAACGATTTCGAGATCGATTTGGCATCCCTATTTCTGATGAAATGTTAGAAACGGTTCCATATTACCGACCTGAAGAAGATAGTCCAGAACTTTCCTATATGAGAAAGCGAAGAGCTGTCCTTGGGGGCAGTGTTCCATCTCGACATTCTGATTTCTCTGGCTTGTCTGCACCAAAGATTGATTACTTTGAAAAAATTACGGCTAGTACTGGCGATAGAGAAATTTCTACCACAATGGCTTTTGTAAGAATTCTTACATCTTTAATCAAGCACAAAGAGATTGGGAAATACGTAGTTCCAATCGTTCCAGATGAGGCACGAACTTTTGGAATGGAGGGTATGTTCAGACAAATGGGGATTTACAGTGCGGCTGGTCAAAAATATGTTCCTCACGATAGAGAGCAGATAATGTATTACAAAGAGGACAAAAAGGGAATCATTCTTGAAGAAGGTATTAATGAGGCTGGTGCTATGTCTGCTTGGCTTGCTCTCGCTACATCATATAGTGCACATCAACAACCGATGATTCCTTTTTATATCTTTTATTCAATGTTTGGATTTCAAAGAATAGGGGACTTGGCTTGGGCATCAGGAGATAGCCAAGCTAGAGGGTTTTTGATAGGTGCGACTGCTGGAAGAACAACTCTTAATGGAGAAGGATTACAGCATCAAGATGGCCATAGTCATATTTTGGCGAATACAATACCAAATTGTAAAAGTTATGACGCTACTTTTGCATATGAGCTTGCGGTCATTGTTCAAGAAGGTTTGACGTGCATGTATGAGAGAAAAGAAAATTATTTTTATTATATAACTACAATGAACGAGAACTACCCACATCCGAAAATCCCAAAAGGAATATCGAAGGGCATAATTGCGGGTATGTACAAACTAGCGACAAGAGACGTAACGAAACCAAAAAAAGAAATTTTAAATGTTAACTTAATGGGAGCAGGAACAATTTTACATGAAGTCATTGCGGCATCGAAAATTCTTGCTGAAAAGTTCTCGATTGCCTCTGAAATATGGAGTTTAACAAGCGTTAATGAGCTTGTAAGAGAGGGTCAGGCTGTTGATAGATGGAATATGTTGAATCCTGAAAAGCAACAAAAATCAAGTTTTGTAGAGCTTGAACTACAAAATACAGAGGGTCCCTTTGTCATTTCCACGGATTACATGAAGTCCTACGGAGAACAGTTACGCAAGTATATCCCGGGTGATTTACATGTTCTTGGAACTGATGGTTTTGGTCGCAGTGATAGTAGGGAAACATTAAGGCGTTTTTTCGAGGTAGATAGATATTTTATTGTTATCGCTGCATTGAGTTCTTTGGTAAGACAGGAAAAATTGATGCCAAATATAGTCAGTAAAGCCATCAAATCCTTTGATCTAGATATAGAAAAAGTAAATCCTTTAATATCATGATTGATTTAAAAGATTTAATATTAACGAGCTTTGGAATTTTTGGGATGAAATATGGGTCGTAAAACTGTGCTTGTTCCGGATTTGGGTGGTGCTGAATCTGTTGATGTCATTGAGCTAACACTTTCAAATGGCGACAAAATAAGCGAAG
>CACJVE010000055.1 GCA_902596775.1 uncultured SAR92 cluster bacterium | reverse complement strand
GAGACAATTGCTGTTTTCTCGCTTCGATTTCTTAATAAATTTTCTGCAAAATTTAATTTCGATCCCTCAAACCACCGGGCCCCACTAAACTGATTTTGATTTAGAACAACTTGGTTGAAGTATTTTGAACATCTCACTTCCGCAAAATCCCATATCAACTTCCAAAACTGATCTGGTTTATTCACGGACCATTTGTGCATGTCGCTATAAGAATCAAACGACAAACCTTCAGTTTGGTAGACTAAATCTTCAAACTTTTTGAGATTACTTTCGTTAATACGCTGCTCAGAGGGCAGCCAAAGTGGGCGACTTTCAGACATGATATATTAAATCTAAAGTGCCGTCTTTTTGAGTACTTTCATATCCCAATCACCATACACTAACTCTCCATCTAAAAGAGTCAAAACCACATTTGCCTCAGAAATTTCAGTCTCGGGAATCTTAAATAGGTTTCTATCTATAACGATTAGATCTGCGTACTTATCAACCTCAATAGAACCTGCATCATTTTCCATAAAGTTTACATAAGCTCCATTGATGGTATAGGCTGCAATTGCGTCGGCTAAATTTATTCTTTCGTGCATCAAAAAATCATCACTTTGATTTGTGAGAGGATCCTTCCTAGTTATTGCAGTTTCGATACCCAACATTGGATTTCCCGAGGTAACAAACCAATCACTCCCAAATGCAACGACTGCTCCAGTTTTGAGAATACTGCCAATTGGATAAAGCCACTTGCTTCGCTCTGGCCCAAGTTTTGGCATAGTTAGCTCAGTAATAAATTGATCAGCCCAAGCCCAATATGGCTGAAAATTTGCTACCACATTAAGATCTCTCAATCTCCCAACATCGTCCGGATTAAAAAGTTCGATATGCGATAAATGATGTCGACTGTCTCTAACCCCATTTATCTTCGCGGCATTCTCCAGTGAGTCAAGTGACTGACGAATAGCTGCATCACCAATAGCATGAAAGTGCAACTGAAAGCTCATGGAATCGAGTTTTAAAACGATTTCGTCTAAGAGTTCAGGCGTGATTAGTAGTTCACCTTTATATTTGTCCTCTCTATCCAAATAGGGTTCTAAAAGAGCCGCAGTATGAACCTCTAAAACGCCATCGAGCCATATTTTTACTGAGGTAGCCGTAAATCTTGGCGACGAGAATTTTTCTCTTGATTTGATGATTCGCTCAATCTGCTCCATGCCAAGATCAGTATTCCACACTAAAGCACCAATGACTCTAAGTGTCAGTAATCCAGACTGATCCGCTTCTAAATATGTCGGTCCTCCAACATATGCTTCTTTCCCATCTAATTTTAAAAGTGCATCTTGAACAGATGTTACTCCGAACTGATTCAAGTATTTTTGTCCGTAATCAAGGGCAGCTCGCATTTGAGTTTTCGAATAATCAGGTCTCTTATCAAAAACGAGGTTCATTGCACTATTCTCTTGCACGGTTCCACTTGGCTCGTTTGTGCCTGGGTATCTATCTATCCGTCCACGAGCGGGATCGACTGTAGATGAGCTAATCTCAGCCATTTCTAGCATTTTTGAATTAATCCAGAGCTGATGACCTGTGGCTGACTTCAAAATCACAGGTTTATCTGGAACTACCGAATCAAGAATCTTTTTATCAGGCAAACCATTTTTAAAAGTATCCATGGTCCAACCACCACCATCAATAAAGCTTGCCCCCTCCGATAATTTGGCACAATCTGCAACAATCCTCATATAGTCTTCGATAGACTTTCCATCGTGAAGACTACATCCAATATATGCCATCCCAGCTTCTATTGGATGAACATGTGAGTCTTGGAACCCTGGCATCAGCATTCTGTTCTCTAAATCAACTAACCTAGTTCCCTTCCCCTTAAATTTCATTACATCAGAATCGTTCCCCACATAAATAATCTTGCTCCCTCTTACCGCCACTGCTTGCGCCCAAGATCGATTTATATCTACCGTATAAACCTCACCATTGAAAAATATGATATCTGCTGTATCCAATGAGTCGCTCTGATCTGTTTCTTTGACAGCTTCAACGCCGCAACTGACGAGTAAAAACAATACAATATAGAGGCCAAAACTTCTAAATTTTAAAGGTGAGTGCATATAGAACATATTATTACCCCTCTATGATCGACAGCATGAATCAGGAAATAAAATTATAAATTCATGGTAGCATAAGCGGAAAGACCGTTAAAATAATCGCAAAATAATGGAAAAATCACTCAATAATCATATAAAGAGATTTGCGCTAGTTTTTTTTCTCACAATCTTAATCCCCTCGGTAAGTTTCTCTGACAAAAGAAATATTAATTATGTGACCGACATTAATATTGATATTGATATTGATATTGATGAAAATAATAAATACGACGCCTTGACTGATGGTCTGTTAATTCTGAGGTTTATGTTCGGTCTTTCTGGAGAAAGCCTTGTATCCGGAGCCCTTGGAGCGAATGCTGAGGTCACCTCAGCCACCGCAATAGAATCAAAACTTGAGGCAATGGGGAGTGGTCTTGATATTGATCAAGATGGTGAAGTCAATGCGCTCACAGATGGTCTTCTTATCTTAAGATTTCTTTTTGGATTAACAGACAGTTCCCTTACTTCTAGCGTTCTGGGACAGAATGCTCAGCGCACCAATGCATCAGACATTTCCGATTATCTAACGTCTTTAGTCGATAATGAAAATACACTACCAAATAATCAACCAAACATTATCCTTATAATATCTGATGACATGGGTTTAGATTCGTCATCTCAATATAATTACTCGTCACAACTGCCAACAACTCCATTTCTTGATGGATTAGCTGAGAATGGACTTGTTTTTGATAATGTCTGGGCAACACCAGCATGTACTCCCACAAGAAGCTCTATAATAACTGGTAAGTATGGCGTTAATACCGGTGTGACGAGCGTCGGTGATGAGCTATCCGCTAGCCATAAAATTCTTCAACAACACCTCAAGGAAGATAATAACACCGTCGAGTATGTATCTGCCCTAGTAGGGAAGTGGCATTTAGGAGGAGGTTCGCCAAGTCCAAGTCACCCAAATTCTCTTGGCCTGGATTATTATGCGGGTCACCTGAGAGGGTCAATTCAAGATTACGAAAATTGGCAGCTTACTATAAATGGTGAGACCACTACGAGCACCACTTACCATACCACTGCTGTAACTGACATAGCGATAGACTGGATAAATGAGCAAAATAATCCTTGGTTTCTGTGGTTGGCTTATGCAGCGCCTCATACGCCATTTCACCTTCCTCCAGCAAGGCTTCATTCACAAAATTTATCAGGCTCTGAGGCAGACATAAATGCTAATCCTCGGAACTATTATTTGGCTGCAATCGAAGCTATGGATACAGAAATCGGAAGATTGCTAGAAAATTTGAATGAGGAGACTTTAGAAAACACAACAATAATATTTATTGGTGATAATGGCACTCCCGGTCGTGTCAGAGATCGTTCAATCTATGCAAATGGAGCGAAAGGCACCCTTTACGAGGGAGGCCTTGCTGTACCCATGGTTATTTCTGGCGCGGGCGTAAATCGCGAGGGTGAAAGAGACGACAATTTGATAAGCAGCACAGATCTTTTTGCCACAATAATTGATATCGCAGGAGGAAATGTAAGCGAA
>CACJVE010000054.1 GCA_902596775.1 uncultured SAR92 cluster bacterium | reverse complement strand
GTTCATTGAAATATCATCACATAGAGATTTAAATTCAAACTTATTTAATGCTGCCGGCTTCAATATATTTAAATGTAAATTACCATCACCAATGTGGCCATACCAAATTACCTCAAAATTTGGATAACTCTTTTTAATAAAACTACCAACTTCATCCAAAAATTTGGGCATTTTAGATATTCTCACAGAAAGATCATTCTTATAAGGCTGATAATGCCAAAGTGTTTCAGAAATATCTTCTCTCAATTTCCACATATGTTGAGACTGTGCAATGCTCTCGCTCATTACACCATCTAAAACGAGTTTTTTATCCGCACATTCTGAATACAATTTTAAAGCGTCATCCTGCGATGTGTTGTCTTGATTATCAAAATCTATTAACGCATAAAATGGTGCGTAAGTTTCAAATGGCTTTGGGTATCCATGGGCTTCTATAACTTTCTCTAACGCATGATCACTGAAAAATTCAAATGCTTGTAAGGATAATTTTGACTGAAATATTTTTAGCACCTCCAGCAAATCTTTAAACTTTGAAACGCCCAGAATAAAAACAGATGAGGGCGGTGGAGGCTCGGTCAGCTTGAGTGTCACTTTACATATAATTCCAAGCGTTCCTTCAGACCCGATAAAAAGATGACGAAAATCATACCCTGTATTATTTTTAATGAGGGATTTGTTCAGCTCTAAAAGCTCCCCAGATCCAGTAACTGCAGTAATACCTAACACCCAGTCTCTGGTCATTCCATACTTAATAACGTTTACTCCGCCAGCATTTGTAGCAACGTTCCCACCAATTTGACTCGATCCTACAGAAGCAAAATTAACTGGATAAAAGAGTCCATTTTTAGTCGCTACCTCTTGAACCTCTTGAGTTGTCGCACCAGCTTCGACGGTAACTGTGCGATCATTTAAGTTTACATCAAGGATACTATTCATCTTATGCATTGAAAGAACTATTTCAGATTTTGAGGCTACAGCTCCTCCACTCAGTCCAGTTCGACCCCCAGATGGTACGATTGGGATCTCAAGTTCGTTAGCCAAAAAAATAACTTGCTGAACCTGATCAATGGATGTTGGAAATACTATCACTTGAGGATTTGAGCAATAAATATTTGTTCGATCCAAACCAAATTTTTCCAAATCCGCTGGTTCAATACTGACATTTTTTGGTCCGACTATAGACTCAAGTCTTGAAAATATATTCACCGCACCGCTCTTAAATTAATGAAACAATAAATATAAAATATCGTATGTATTCAGCTCACAATAATAAATCAAACACCATGAACAAGCACTAGAAGTCTCACTCCCAAACACGGTTTTAAAACAAAATTGGCCAAATCAGTAAAAAAACAATAAAATGCGCATTCCATGAAGAATTCGTGGTTCTTCTTCGTAGTGCATTTATGAAGAAATATGGCTGGCCCGTGAAAAGGCTGGAATTTTTTAACGCCTTTAACGGTATAGATAAGTGAGGTAATTATGTCAGGGGAAAGAGTTTCTGGCACTGTAAAGTGGTTTAACGATAGTAAGGGATTTGGATTTATTGAGCAGGAAGGAGCTAACGATGTTTTTGTTCATCACAGCGCAATTCAGGCGGATGGCTTTAAGTCTTTAAAAGAAGGGCAAAAGGTTACGATGGAAGTAACTGAGGGAGACAAAGGCCTTCAAGCTGAGAATGTAATAGCTGACTAGTAAAAAATTCTCAAAAAAAAACCCCGATTAATTCGGGGTTTTTTATTTACAAGCAAAAAACTACTTTATTTTAGCTTCTTTATAAACCACATGTTTACGCACTTTCGGGTCATATTTTTTAATCTCCATCTTCTCAGGCATATTTCTTTTATTTTTGTCAGTTGTGTAAAAGTGCCCTGTACCTGCACTGGAAACTAATCGAATTTTTTCTCTTGCCGACTTAGCCATAAATATCCCTTAAATTTTTTCACCGCGTTTTCTTAAATCTACTAGCACTTGATCAATACCCTTCTTATCGATGATCCGCATTCCTTTTGTGCTAACTCTTAATTTGACAAATTTTTTTTCTTCCTCAACCCAAAACCTATGCGTGTGCAAGTTCGGCTCAAAACGCCGTCTTGTCCTATTCTTTGCATGGGAGACATTATTTCCCGCCATTGGTCTCTTTCCAGTTACTTGGCACACCCTAGACATTTTATTGTCACTCCTTACAGCATTTAAAAAGTTGAGACGCTTATTAGCGATGAAAAAAGAAGAGCTTTATACCAGATGCAATTCTTTATATCAATTGCTTCAGCTGGGATTTTATAATTCGCCTGCTAAGATATAATATAAGTGAGTGGAAAACGATAGAGACACAAAAATTAATGAGAACAATCAGCGACAAAAAAATCATCTTAGGTGTAACCGGCGGAATTGCTGCATACAAAAGCGCTGAAATCATAAGATTATTGAAAACTGCAGGGGCTAAAGTCAGAGTAATTATGACTCCTGGTGCAATGGAATTTATTCGTCCACTTACGCTGCAGGCATTATCTGGAAATCCAGTTCACCATCAATTACTTGACGAAAAAGCGGAACTGGGAATGAGTCATATAGAGCTCGCAAAATGGGGAGACTTTATTATTGTTGCTCCGGCGAGTGCAGATTTTATAGCCAGCATGGCGTATGGCAAAGCTGACACTCTTCTCGGTGCAGTTTTACTCGCCACAAACGCGAAAGTGACCGTATGCCCAGCAATGAACACGTCTATGTGGTTGCACGAAGCTACAACATTTAATGTAAAACAATTAACTGACAGAGGCGTGAAAATAATCGGGCCCGATATTGGAATTCAAGCATGTGGGGACAATGGGCCAGGCAGGATGAGCAGTCCAAGCGAAATTGCAAATGAGATTATAGAGTGTACTCAACCTCGTGAAATGGCAGGGCAAAAGGTAGTAATAACAGCTGGACCAACGCAAGAGTGGCTAGATCCTGTCAGGTATATATCCAATCAAAGTTCGGGGAAAATGGGATATGCAATCGCGCAGGCAGCTGAAGAGGTAGGGGCTGACGTTACACTAATATCTGGTCCAGTCAGCCTCATAGCATCACCAAGAATAAATTCATTCGGTGACATCTGCCGAGGAGATGCTTGAGCAGGCATGTATATGCTCAAAAGATGCCGATATATTTATAAGTACTGCAGCTGTCGCGGATTATGCTCCGGTTAAAAAAATATCAGAGAAGATAAAATCTACGGAATCAGAGATAGTAGTCTCGCTCAAAAAGAATAAAGACATTGCAAAGACGATTGCAAACACTTATCCAAACATTTTTACTGTTGGGTTTGCAGCAGAAACAAAAAATTTAAAAACATATGCAAAAGAAAAACTCAAAGCTAAAAATTTAAATGCGATTATCGCAAATGATGTCTCGCGAAACGATATTGGCTTTAATAGTGAGGATAATGAGGTGATCTGGATTGACAGAGAAAATGATAAATCTTTTCCTAAAATGAATAAAAACTTACTCGCGAAACAATTGATCACTTTGATTGCAGCAAAAGCAAAAAATATTGTTAATTAGTTTTTAACGAACCGTATCTTGCAACTCCTAAATTTTCATCGATAACAATAGTCACTTAAACGCTTTATTTCATAACCATTTAACCATACACTGGTTTTGATTCATTTTCTTTGAGTTGAATATGCGCCTCAAA
>CACJVE010000053.1 GCA_902596775.1 uncultured SAR92 cluster bacterium | reverse complement strand
TGGTACCTATACCATCACCTACACTGCCACTGATACCTCAAATAATAGTGCTTCAGTTGATCGAGTTGTCAATGTTATTAAAAGTATTAATCTCTCAGTTGAGAGTCTGACTGGTAACTGGAGAGTAAAGAGGGAGGCTGGTTCTTTGCACCTTACGTCTGCAGACACGGGAGAAGTATGGTGGTCAAATAGTGAGATTGATGTATGGCGACGTTCGTGCTTTTTTGATGACATATATACGTTCGCTCAGGATGGTGCATTTTCTCAGGATATGGGCTTAGAAACATGGCTTGAGCCTTTTCAGGGCGTCGATCAGGAGGGATGCGGCACTCCGGTTAATCCTCATAATGGGAACGTAGCCAACGCAAATTATATAGTTTCGGATTCACAAATTACGGTTAATGGTTTGGGCGCATTTCTGGGCTTAGCAAAGGCAACAAATGGAGCTGAACTATCTTCGTCCGCCGAAGCTGTATCCTCAATTACATATGATGTCCTCGATTTTTCAAATGATGGCTTGAACATGACCATCCAAATTGATGTTGGTAACAGTGTGTGGCGGTTTAAGTTATCAAAGTATAACGGTACCGATCCGATAAGCCAATTCGGCACCGGTATCGATAAAGTATTAAATATTGGTGAAGTTATCGATTTTGAATCAACGAGCGCTGATTATGGATTAGTTGATTTTGGTGGGGTAGCAGGTGCTATTGTTACTGACCCCACTGATGAAAATAATAAGGTTGTATCCCTTATTAAAAGTACTGACGCTGAAACATGGGCTGGTACAACAATTGCCTCAGGGAGTATTTTTTATCCGTTGTCGAGCACAGAGGCCGGTATGACATTAAGAGTTTGGTCTCCGGCGGCTGGGGTTCAGGTTAAAGTCAAATTGGAAGAATCTGGAGACAGTACAAGGGCTGTTGAGACTGATGCAGTCACTTCAGTTTCTTCAGGTTGGGAGACACTTACCTTTGATTTTAGGAATCATTCTGAGGGCACACCTGCTCTTAATTCGAGTTATGTGTTTGATACTCTGATTGTTTATATGAATTATGGGGTCGTGGGTTTAGATGAAACCTATTATCTAGATGATATTAAGTTTATCGGTGAAATTCCGCTCGACGTGACAGTTTCATCTCTTGCTGGAAATTGGAAAATGTCGCCAGAAGCTGGAGCATTCAGTGTTGGTTGGGATGCCGCTAATGTTGGAGGTTGGTACTCCAGCAGCGCTTCGGATGTCACAACGCGATCTTGTTTTTTTGATGATCTATTTATTTTTGGAGAGGATGGTTCTTTCATTCAGGAAATGGGGTCGCAAACTTGGATAGAGGTTTGGCAGGACGTTCCAGCTGAAGGTTGCGGACTACCTGTTGCCCCCCATAATGGAAGCAATACAAACGCAACATATGCCCTGTCAAATGAAAGTATTGTCATTAATGGAGAAGGTGCTTATCTGGGACTTCCCAAAGTAACCAATCAAGGAGAGCTTGACTCCGAGAACCCACCTCCTGTTGCCTCAAGTATTACTTATGCCATAACCGCGTTCGATACGGCGGAAAATAGTATGACTCTGCAAATCAATTATGGTGGGGGTGTTTGGCAGTTCAAATTAGTAAAGACAACTGATCAGCCGCCAACGCAAACAATCAATGTTACAGCGGGCGATAGCGGTGGGTTGGCGTATTTTGTTGATGGAGTCGCTAGAAAGGACTTAGAACTTCTTGTGGGAACGACTTATACATTTACTTATCCTAGTAATCATCCCTTTAGATTCTCCGAAACAGTTGATGGTAGTGAATACACAGTAGGTGTCGACAAAAGTGTTAGTGGCCAGATCTCGATAAGGGTGACCTCCTCGACTACCACGCCACTTTATTATTACTGCACGATTCATGCAGGAATGGGTGGAATGATTAGTTTCGTAGAGACCGAATCCACTGACACATTACTGATTCAAGCAGAGGACTTCACGGCCGCCAGTGATGTTGGCACTCAGAATACCACGGACTCCGGCGGTGGCCAGAATGTAGGATGGATAGATGCCAATGATTATATGGAGTACACGCTTTCAGTGGTAACAAGTGGAAATTACCTCGCTGAGTATCGTATAGCGAGTCAAGGAGGCAGTGAGCCTGGACTTGATTTGAAATTAGATGGAACTTGGGTGGATTCCGCTGTCATTCCCAATACGGGAGGATGGCAGAATTGGGAGACCGTAACAGGAAGAGTAATTTCGTTAACAGCTGGAAATTATCAGATGCGTGTGGAAACATCCTCGGGTGGCTTTAATTTAAACTGGTTATCGTTCACGCCAACTGAAGCTGCCGCTGATGATCCTCCTGCAGCAACAGAGAACTCACTCACGGCATCATCATTAGTTGGTGATTGGAAAATAGCACCTGTGGATAGAGCTATGGGAGTAGGATCCTCGCCAGGAAGTTTTGCAGATTGGGCAAGTGATGAGGCAAAGATCACCGAGTGGTCATGTTTATTTGATGACATATTTAGGTTTGAAGCAGGTGGTAGTTTCTCAAATGTTATGGGAAATCAGACATTAATAAATACTTGGCAGGGAGCATCTGCGGAGGAGTGTGGCACGCCAGTCGCGCCACATGATGGCAGTAATGCTGCTTCATACACATTTGATGAAGATACAAAGGCACTAACAATTAATGGGTTGGGGGCTCATCTGGGACTCGCGAAAGTGACCAATCAGGGAGAGTTGGACGCAGCAAGTCCGCCTGAGGTTCCACAGTCGATTAATTACGAAGTAGTCGCGAGCACATCCACAACGATGACAGTGCAAATTCAATTTTTGGATGCCGAGGAAAATGATAAATATTGGACTTTTAAGTTTGTCAAAGTCGCAGAAGAATCAACGCAATCTCTTGTATATGACGGTGAAACAAGATCCTATGTAATTTATATTCCTGCGATTTATGATGGTTCAGAGGCCTATCCTTTAATGTTAAATTTTCATGGTAATGGCGATACTGCGCAAAATCACTTTGCTTATGCGGATATGACTGACCTAGCTGACACCCATGGTTTTATTTTGGTATATCCCCAAGGGTTGCCTTTGGGAGATGACTCCTCTCATTGGAACTTTGATCCAGCTGGAGGGGATAATAAGAGTACAGTTGACGATTTTGGTTTCGTTGACGCTTTGTTAGATAATTTATCTACTAACCATCAAATCGACAGAGACCGAGTTTACGCTACGGGCTTCTCAAATGGAGCCGTTTTCGCTTACGGCCTTGCCTGCTATCAAAGTGATAATATTGCTGCCATAGTTTCTGTTTCAGGCAGTATGTCCCCAGCCCATGAGGAAAGCTGTAATCCTCAGCATCCCACGCCAGTCATGAGTATTAACGGCACTCAAGATTATGAGTTTGGTTATCAGGGCGGACTCTATCTTTCAATGGATGCGGTTATAAACTACTGGACGTCATATAACCAAACTCAAACTACTCAGCCAACAGAAACTGTAACTTTCAACGGATTGATTATAGAAAAATTCTCTCATACTCAGGGTAACAATGGTTCGAAGGTTGATCATTACAAGGTGAATGGTGGGTCACACGAATGGTTTAATATTGACTTCAATGGCCAGAGTACTGAAGATTTAATTTGGAATTTCGTCTCAGGATTTGATATTAATGGAGCGCATTAACTTTATCTAGTTCCTCTGCTATGTTGAGCAAACCCAAGAGATTTTTTTTATTAGTT
>CACJVE010000052.1 GCA_902596775.1 uncultured SAR92 cluster bacterium | reverse complement strand
CACCCTCTCTCTGGTTCGTTGCCTGAATTTGCAACCATAAATTCACTACCAGATTCTCATGCTCATACTTTGAATAGAAATCATTAATTGCATGCGTTGAAAAAGTATCGGTTTCATCATTGTTTATTAATATACTTAAAGCCGCTGACTTGTCCGTCATATTACTAGAAGTCAAATACTGCTCATTTACAATATCTAAACCATTATTTTCGTCAAGCGCTAAATACCCAAGAAGCGTGTTTTTAAGGCTTCTTCTACCTATCTGTTCTGCAGATGGAGAGAATTTTTCGGATACTTGCAGCGTCTTAAACTTTGCATAGATTTTATCTTTGAGATTGTTGACAATCGTTTCTCGCGCAAAATTTCTGGCTTTATGAGTCACAAATGGATCAATTTTTGCCGTATGCTCATATAGTGCTCTCTCACTAGGAACTTGAAGCATGAGTGCCGCAACTGCAGGATCTATATTCTGATTGCCAAGCACACTTGAGAAGGCTGAAATCAAATCACTATCCTCAACTAACTCTTCTCCATTTTTGATAGCACTCATGTAATGAGTAGTCACCATAGTACTTAATCTATTGCCTGCATCCCATCTGCTAAAACCATCTGGATCATTTGATACTAAATGTGAAAGCTGTGCCTTCGTGTATTCATAACTTAATTTAACAGGCGCAGAAAATCCTCGGAGCAATGAGGGTGTAGGTTTACAAGGTATATTTTTAAATGTGATAGACCCTTCTGAATCCGTGAGTTCATAGACTATTTCAGTGTCTCCATCAGAATTCAGTATGCTACTCTCTCCATCATCAGAGACGAGACCTATCTTAATAGGTATTAAAAATGGCTTTTTATCTGTTTGACTTGGGCTATCAGGACAGTACTGGGTAAAGTAAAGCGTATAAGTTTGTTTGATAGGATCAAAATTCGAAGTAACGTTTACCTGTGGAGTCCCAGCTTGTGAATACCAACGTCTAAATTGCTGCAGATCTCGACCACTAACTTCCTCCATCGCTGAGACAAAGTCTTCAACTGTCGCAGCAGAGCCGTCATGTCTTTCAAAATATAGATCTGTGCCCTCGCGAAATTTAAAAGCTCCCAGAAGGGTATGGTACATTCTTACGATTTCAGCTCCTTTTTCATAAATAGTAACCGTATAGAAGTTATTTATCTCAATATAAGACTCAGGTTGGACTGAATGAGCCATGGGACCAGCATCCTCTGGAAATTGATGGTCTCGTAGAAAATTCACATCCTCTATTCGTTTTACTGTTGGTGAGTTCATATCAGAGGAAAACTGTGCATCCCTAAAAACCGTGAAACCCTCTTTTAAACTCAACTGAAACCAGTCTCTACACGTAACTCGGTTACCGGACCAGTTGTGAAAATATTCATGCGCAACAATTGCTTCAACTCTTTGGAATGCTGCATCTGTACTGATTTCTGGATTAACTAATACCGCCGAAGTGTTAAAAATGTTAAGCCCTTTATTCTCCATTGCACCCATATTAAAGTCATCAACTGCGACAATCATAAAGATATCTAAATCATATTCTCGACCATATTTTTCCTCGTCCCAACTCATAGAACGTTTAAGTGCATCCATCGCATAATGGCACTTGTTTAGATCTTTTTCCTCAACAAAAATCTTCAGTACTACTTTTCTTCCAGACATTGTTTCAAAGGAATCTTCTAAAACACTTAAAGAACCCGCAACTAACGCAAAAAGATATGAGGGTTTTTTATGAGGGTCATTCCAGACGGCAAAGTGATTACCGTCATCACATTTACCCTCTCTTAATAAATTACCATTTGACAATAGAACTGGAAATTTTTTTTCATTCGCAATAATTTTTGTTGTGAACTCGCTCATCACATCTGGTCTATCCAAAAAGAAAGTTATTGATCTAAATCCCTCCGCCTCACATTGAGTACAAAACATTTTCCTAGAGCGATAAAGCCCCATCATAGTGGTATTTTCTTGAGGCTTTATTGCAACCTTAATCGAGATTTCAAAAGAATCAGGTACATTAGATATCAATAGATTATCTTTAATTAATTGATACTCATTCTTTTCAAGTCTGAGCCCATTTATATCAATCCAAAGTAGATTAAGATTTTGATTGCCGTGAAGAGATAGAGAGGAGTCAGATTCGGGTAACTTTGGATTTTTTGCCATTACAATTTTTGAGGTGACATAAGAAATATCATCCTCCAATTTAAACTCCAAAAACGTATTCAAAATCAAAAATTCTGATGGCGCATAATCTTTTAATCTAACAGCTACTGGATTATCAGCTTTCATAAATTCTTCCCAAAATGCCTTTAATTTCTATTTTTTTTAATCTGACCACTTTAAAATCTTTTCATCATCGGATTGAGCCGAACAAGAATCATCGCCACTTATAAAACCTACTCGTTGATGTTCCTCTAAATTATTCTTTTCATACAATATGACTGCTTTCATGGTAATTTCTCTCTGCTCATTAGATAACAGTGTTCCATCTCGCCATTTACCTAATTCGATTGCCTCTTTAAAAAGCCGATAAACCTCAGGAGTAATATTCTTTAAAAGGTCTCGCTCATTCATATTTTATCACTGCAGTAATTGAATCAAGACTCACGGACCTTAAGAAGGCTAAAAAGAAGTCCCAAAAATATTCCAATGATGAGGCCGCCTAAATGAGCGGCATTAGCTATACCAGATCCAAAAATAAATGGAATTATTGGAGTCATACAGAAAATTAACCAACCAATCATGAACCCAAAAATTCCTGGCGGCAAAGCAATAAAATCACTTTTAATAATTTTTGAAGCAACCCATAAATATCCTAGGAGAGCATAAACTACACCAGACATACCACCAAAATAAATGGATCCGCTCCATAAATATTGAATAAAATTAGAGGCTGCACCTGAGATGATAACTACCGATAGCAAATGAGAAGAGCCCGCAAAATTCTCAATTTTTTCCCCTAAAATACCCAACCATAAACAATTAAATGCAAAATGGATCAAGCTGAAGTGTAAAAATATTGGTGATATCCATCTAAAAAATCCTAATCCAAAGTTAGGCTGAAAACTCAAATATTGAATTGTAAAATTAACATTGAAAACCACTAGCAGCCAACCAAAAAAACTTAAAATAGCTAACAAACCTACAGCTGGATTTTGCTTAACTTTCTGTGTCAAAGAAAAAGATCTATTTGCTTCATTCATGAGGATAATTTACTTCCCCATCCCAATTTCGATCTACAAGCATCATAAAAGTTGCTATTTTGAGGATGAATCAAAGTTATCTCATCCTTGTATCTCGAAATTGTGATTACATCACCAGGCATCGTAACGATGTCGTTCTGTCCATCACATGTCACAACTGGGTTTAACTTATTTGTCTCACTTACTGTTATGTCGATGACTGACGCGCTATCTAAAACAATTGGTCTGCTGCTTAAAGTATGGGGATTCATGGGTACCACTACCATCGCATTGAGTGTTGGATAGACCAAAGGCCCTCCGGCCGATAAGGAGTATGCAGTTGATCCAGTTGGCGAGGCTACGATTAAACCATCAGAACTCTGACTGTATACAAATTCTCCGTCCACATTGAGCTCAAAACTCATCATTTTAACAGCCATACCAGGATGAAGAGCAATATCATTGACCGCTATATCAGCTCCAATAAGCCTCGAATTTCTGTAGACAGACGCTTCTAAAAGAAAACGCGTAGAAGACTTAAAATCACCTTTTAAAACTGGGAAAAATAAATTCTCTATCTCATTAGGAGATATATCGGTCAAAAATCCTAAACGACCAAGGTTCACACCTAAAAGCGGAACCTTTGAAAATGCCATTTTTCGGCATGCAGAAAGCATGCTACCGTCACCACCAACGACAACACATAAATCAATTTCAGCACAAAAATCATCAATCGATAAAGTTGTATCTTTTGATATACCAACATTTGTTGATGATGTCTTTTCAAAAAATACCCCACAACCAAAATCATTCAGTGATGCTTCCAATTTAGTTATAGCAGATCTCACATGAG
>CACJVE010000051.1 GCA_902596775.1 uncultured SAR92 cluster bacterium | reverse complement strand
TGCAACGATCATCGTCGGTAGTGTATTTGATCCTGAATTTGAAGGGACTCTAAGAGTTACTGTAGTGGCGACTGGATTAAGATCAGCGGCACCCAAATCAGTATCAAGAATAGTCCCTGAAATTACTACTCCTCGAAAACAAGGTGAACCTGATTGGCGTGCGCTTGAGAGACCGACAAGTGCCAGACGTGCATACGATCAAACAAACAGAGCCGAAATCATGCAAGCTCCTGAGAGTAATGAAATCAAGCATGACTATCTAGATGTTCCAGCATTTTTAAGGAGACAAGCGGATTAAACAAATTTAAATACATGGAATAACTTAAAACTTGGAATTGGCTTGTTATTTGTAATAAGTGCTTTATATTGATTATGCAATGATTAAGCAAAGAACAATTAAAAATTCTGTATCTGCTTCTGGGGTGGGCCTGCACTCTGGCGTAAAAGTTTATTTAACCTTGCGCGCCTCTCCACCAAATACTGGAATAGTATTTTGTAGGTCAGACTTGGATAAGACCGCGTCTATACATGTTGCTCCTGAAAGTGTTGGTGAAACTCATTTGCATACAACAATTATTCAGAATGAGATTAAGATTGCAACCATTGAGCACTTAATGTCTGCTATTGCAGGTTTAGGGATCGATAACTTAGAAATTGATATATTCGGTGAGGAAGTTCCAATAATGGATGGTAGCGCTAGTCATTTCGTCTTTCTTTTGATCTCCGCAGGCATAGTAGAGCAGAAAGTACCAAAAAAGTTCATAAGGGTTAAAGAGTCTGTAGAGGTAGAAAAAGACGGTAAGTATGTGAAATTTCGACCCCACGATAACTTCGAGCTGAAATTTTCTATGGATTTTGATCATCCCTTTTTAAAGCAACAACAACTCTCCGCTTCAGTATCATTCTCTAGCGAGATATATATAAAAGAAGTGAGTAGAGCGAGAACTTTTGGATTTATGAGGGATATCGAATATCTTAAGACGCTTGGACTGGCCAGAGGTGCTAGTCTGGATAATGCAGTGGGTATTGAAGAAAACTGTATAGCAAATGAGAGCGGTCTTAGATACGAGGATGAGTTTGTTAAACATAAAATTTTAGATGCTATTGGTGACTTATTTGTAGCTGGACATATTTTGATTGGAAAATATGAGGCCTTTAAATCTGGTCATGAATTGAATAATATGGCGATACGGCATTTGTTAAAAACACAAGATGCTTGGGAATATGTTACATTCGAAGATAACGATGTAGATTGTCCAATCCAATATGATCTTAGTGCTAGGACGTAATAGCGAGATTAAAATTTGAAATTAATATTTGTTAATAATAAAACTGCTTCTAAAGCCAAGATTTTTGACTTTAATTCCTTAGCTCATATAGGAATTGCATCAGTTATTTTGGGTATACCAATGTCCCTAGGTCTTTTTATAGGGCACAAAGTAACAGATTTTAAATGGGAAAATCTTTTTCAAAATACGCTCGCTGAAATGGAGGTGCAGATTGCTAATCAGCGAGATAATGTTGACGCCCAAAAAGAGGAATTAGAGGATTCCTTAAATGCTATGACAGTAAAGCTTGCTCAATTAAGATATAGAATAGTCCGGCTTGATGCACTTGGTGAAGAGCTTACAAATGTTGCTGAGATAGATCAAAGGGAATTTAGTTTTTCGCAAGAGCCAGGTCTTGGAGGGCCAAATAGTTTAAATACTGATAGGTCTGTATCAAATCCGATTAATATTGATAGATACTCAGAAAAATTCGCAGATCTTGAACATGCAGTTTTAGGGCAAGAAACTCAGCTTAATGTCCTTAAAAGTATTCTTGCAGATAAATATCTTCGCAGCGAGCAGACCATTGCGGGCAAGCCTGTGAGGAGAGGTTGGATGTCCTCAGATTATGGAATGCGAACCGATCCGTTTCATGGGAAGAGGCAGTGGCATGCTGGGGTGGATTTTGCGGGTAGAAAAGGGGACGATATTGTTTCTATCGGCTCTGGGGTGATAACTTACTCGGGTGTGAAAAGTGGTTATGGATTGATGGTTGAGATAACCCATAATGATGGTTTCGTAACAAGATATGCGCATAATGATAAAAATGTTGTTGAACTTGGTAGTACTGTAAAGAAAGGCCAAGTTATAGCAAAAATGGGAAGTTCAGGAAGATCAACTGGTCCTCATGTTCACTTAGAAGTGCATAAAAACGGCAGAACAGTAGATCCATCATCATACATAAATCGAACTATTCGATAGCATCAGCCTTTTTTTTCTTCAGTACTCTCTTAAACTATAAGACTAAACCCGACTATGTTATTTAATCCTCTTAAATCTATATTTGGCTCAAGCAATGATCGCGCAATCCGGTCCCTTAACAAAACGATCTCTAAAGTTAATCATTTTGAGGATAAATACAAAAATATGCCTGATTTGGAATTATCCAGGCAAACGATCATTCTAAAAGAGAGACTAGCCAATGGAGAATCAATCGATGATGTCTTGATTGAAGCATTTGCGACGGTTCAAGAGGCGTCATCTCGTGTTCTAAAGATGAGACATTTTGATGTCCAGCTTCTAGGCGGCTTAGTTTTGCATCAGGGTAAGATAGCTGAAATGAAAACTGGTGAGGGCAAAACTTTAGTTGCGACTCTTGCTGCATACTTAAATGCACTCTCAGGTGAGGGTGTCCATATAATAACGGTAAATGATTACTTGGCCAGGCGTGATGCTCAATGGATGGCGCCTTTGTATAACTATTTAGGTCTTTCAGTTGGGATTATTCAATCTTATCAAGGACATGATCACCCTAATTCTTTTGTAATTAATGCTGAAAATACCGATATTAGAGAGTGTCAGAGGGTAGAGGCTTACCAAGCAGATATTACCTATGGCACCAATAATGAATTTGGTTTTGATTATCTCAGGGATAATATGGCTCTCAGAATTGAGGATAAAGTTCAGAGACAATTGGGTTTTGCTATTGTTGATGAGGTAGATTCGATTCTAATTGACGAAGCAAGAACTCCTTTGGTCATATCAGGAGCAACGAAGAATAGCTCTTCGATTTATAAAAAAATGAGTAAACTGGTGCTCGATTTGGATCTGGCTTTGCCGAGCGAGGATCCAGAAGACTCTGAGGATATGCAAGAGTCAAAACCTCTCATCGGAGATTTTACCCTTGATGAAAAAAGTCGAAGTGTAGAGTTAACAGAAGATGGTCATCAAAAAATAGAGGATATTCTCTTCAAGGCAGGACTTCTAGAGGCCGATCAAAATTTATATCAAGCATCGAACCTAGGTCTACTACATCATGTTAATTCTGCCTTGAAAGCAAAATACTTATTCAAGAGAGATGTAGAGTACTTAATTAAGGACGGTCAGGCCATTCTGATTGATGAACATACAGGTCGAACAATGCCTGGAAGGAGACTTTCTGATGGCCTGCATCAGGCAATAGAAGCAAAAGAAAATTTGAATATACAACAAGAGAGTCAAACACTAGCGTCTACCACATTTCAAAATTACTTTAGGTTGTATGAAAAGTTAGCGGGAATGACCGGAACAGCAGATACCGAAGCCTATGAATTTCAGGAAATTTATAATTTACAGGTAAATGTTATTCCCACTAACACCGAAGTCATTAGAAAGGATGAGGATGATGTTATTTTCCTGACTCAAAAAGAAAAATTTGAAGCTGTTATCGATGATATTAAATCAACAATACACGATGGTGCTCCTGTGTTGGTCGGAACGGCGTCTGTAGAGACATCAGAGTTACTCTCAAAAATGCTAAAAAAAGCGAAGGTAAATCATAAGGTCTTAAATGCTAAACAGCATGAACTTGAAGCTAATATCATAGTTAATGCTGGACGACCAGGTGCTGTTACTATTGCGACCAACATGGCGGGAAGAGGAACTGATATTGTTCTAGGAGGGAATCTTGAAGCTGAGATTGCTGAGTTAAATAAATCAAAGAACTTTAAAAGTGATGATATAGAAAAAATTAAATTGGATTGGAAAGACAGGCACGACAGAGTAATTGAAGCTGGAGGGCTTCATAT
>CACJVE010000050.1 GCA_902596775.1 uncultured SAR92 cluster bacterium | reverse complement strand
TGATATTGTGGATCTTGTTTTAAGGATGTCGTCTAAAGACGATATAAGAGTTGTAACAGACAACAACAGACTCAGGCCTCTTGATGCAGACTACCAAATGTTCGACAACTCGAAAATAATGTCTGTCATAGATTGGAAGCCAATGATCACTGTGGAAAATATGTTGAGGGATCTTTTGAATCACTGGCGATCAGAGATTAAACGTGGGAATATTCCACTGAACCGGTAAGAATTTTTGCGCTTCGAAGGTCACATTTATGGCTAAACCTGCCGCTTTTATGGACAGAGATGGTGTAATAAATATTGATTACGGGCATGTTGGGGATGCATCGAAATTAGAGTATGTTCATGGAGCATTAGAGAGTATTGCTTACCTTAATCGACTTGGTTTTCTCGTTTTTGTGGTGACTAATCAAGCGGGGATAGCCAAAGGTAGGTATACACTGTCTGATTATGAGACCGTAATGGCAAAAATTTTTTCGGACTTGAAGTTTCATTCAGGAAGAATAGATGATGTGAGATTCTGTCCTTATCACGAGAATGCTGTTTTTGAAAAATATCGGCGAAAAAATCATCCGTGGCGAAAGCCGAATGCGGGAATGATTTTAGATCTGATAGCCTGTTGGGATATTGACCTGAGTCGCAGCTTTTTAGTTGGTGACCGAGATACCGATATACTAGCTGCGGGCTTAGCTGGTTTGAACGGATATCTTTTTAAAGGCGATATTGACTTGAAAAGCTTTATAAAAACGATACCTGAAGTAGTGGCGTTTAAATAGTTTTTCAAAGGTGTTACTACTGAACATTTCGGTGACTCAGCGGGCTATTGTGATACTGAAAAAACAGCAATTTGCAAAGGGTTTGGCTATACTGTCAGGGCACTTGGCGGTTGATTAGTCTAAGGAAGAAAAAAATGAAACAAATTTTGAAGGATCTTATCAATGGATCACCATTCGAATTGGCCGCTCGGAAGCTACTGCCAAAGCCTAGATATATGAATGCAATTGAATTTTTTGGGGTGGATGTAATTTTTGATGTTGGGGCGAATAGCGGACAATTTGCATTATCAACTTTGCTGAATGGGTTTGTCGGTGATGTGATCAGCTTTGAGCCTACGTCTGCTATCTACAAGAGATTAGAAAAAAACTCACAAAAATTTTCTAATTGGCAAATACACGAACGCAGCGCAATTGGAGAAAGGTGTGGAGATACAACTATTAATATTGCAGGAAACGCGGCCGCTAGCTCCTCAATCCTTCCAATGGGTACTACGCACCGAGACGTAGCGCCCAAAGCAAACTTCGTTGGCTCTGAAAGTGTAGTGCTGATTACCCTAGACTCGGTGTTTAACAGCTACACAAAGGAAAATAGTAAGTGTTTTTTAAAAATTGATGTTCAAGGATATGAAGATCAGGTTTTAAGAGGGGCGAGTGAAAGCATTAAAAAAATTAAAGCGGCTAAATTAGAGTGTTCGGTAGTGTCGCTTTATGAAGGGGATAAAACATTTGAATATTATTTTGATTTTTTCAAAAAAAATGGATTTGAATTATTTGACTTAGAGCGAGGACTTTCCAATCCCAACACCGGCCAGCTTTTACAATTCGATGCTTTATTTGTTAGGAAGTGAGAGAAATCTGTTAGTGTTCAGCTGCGAATTATCGAGCTGTGCGACGATCAAAGCAAGCCAAGTGATATCCGCCGCAAGTTGCTGTAAGAATTCATAGATGAAGCTAATCCAAGTCGTAAACTGACTGCTAAAGTTTTTCTCAAAAGTTTTGGCTTGGCAGACAGGGCTGACCTTCTAGTTACGAAGTGATAAGGTGGTAAAAGTAGTGATGTGAAATAGCGTGACACTTGAGCTTAGTAAAATGGGAGGAGGCCTCAATGCCTCCTTAAGTAACCATTGAGAATTCTTTTAAAACTGATTTTATCTGCTACCTGATCATCAGTTTTCTATTAAATTTATATACGAACCGTTCTGGTATAGCAAGGGGCTAGGCTTTTCTAGAGGGGGCAAAATTACAGTTAAGACACGCAAAAAAGCTACTTTGTGACTAGTTTGACTTACGATATTATCTACCTCACAAAAAGCCACCATTTCGCTTTGGTCCACGTATGGAGTACCACTTGAGTCATAGAGCCATTCATCGCTTGAAAATCGCATACCCGCCTTATTTTTGTCGGCACAAATATCGGCCAAAGTTCTTTGTTTGGAGCTTAAAAAGTTTACGTTTAGCAGGGATCCCCTGAGGAGCGCTTTGGCCATTGATGATAAGTTATTGATGCAAACTAACAATGTTGGAGGCTCAACGGAAACTGAAGTTACCGACGATACTGTGATCGCAAGTTTTTTTCCATTTGCACGAGCTGATATGATACAAACTGGATAGGTTATACGCCTCATTCCAGCGATAAATTTCTCGTTTCTCATAAGGGCTTTTCTGATAACTTGATCTTCTTGGAGACCGCCCAAAGTCTACTAATAAACATTGATATTAGGTTGAAATTAAAAATTATACCAGGTCGAAATTCAATACCCATGTTGTTTAAGTTCTCAATGGATAAAGATCGGGCAGCTTTCGAAAATCCAGACTCTCGCTCTTCTTCGAAGCACCCATTTACCGTTAGGGTATCAAACCCAAATGAATTGTTTAGCATGAAGTCAAGTGATTCTGAGGACATTGATAGATCGCAATCTAAATTACAGACCTGAAGAGAATCAGAGAACAAATCTAGCTTTACGACCAGATTTATATCTATAATTTTAATTATTACGGGCTTGAATGCGGCTATTGGTGACAAATATCTTATAAGTTTGATAAACCACTTTGTATTGTTTTTAAATACTCTAATTTTGTAAGCTTCAAAAGACTGCTGGATTTTCGTAAGGGCAACAATATCATATTGTTTTAATTCTTTTGTCTCTAATTTTGTTGAAGCATCGTCCCAGAATTTTAGGGACTGGAGATTATTTACCTTGCTACCTAAATCAACCAAAACCTCAAAAGGTGCCATGACTTTAACCACAGTTTCGTTATCAGCAAAAGCTTCTATTACATTTGATGGCGTGTTGGACGAGTCATTTAAGTAGCTGTTCAAGCTGTTTGAAAAGTAAACGTAACTGGCGAAGGGTACTAAAATTTTTGGTTTAAAGTACTTTGCCTGTAATTTCAGTGTTTCTATTTTCTCGTTTGCAGCAGATTGCCTCCACGCTAAATTTTCTTTGCCGCCTTTCCAAGCAGCGTAGCTAAACTGGGATACAAGTATGTCACACTCTCCGGTGAGATGAAGAACTTCTCTGCATCGAGCTGAGTCTTTGATCTCGCAATCATTGAAGTTCAGTATACGTTTGTCAGGGGTTTTAATGGCTAAACCTGAGTCATAAAAACCGTCTTTGAAACATAATATCTCAAAATCTTCGGAAAGCTTTTTCCATGAATTGAAATTAATGATATCAACAGGGTAACCAGAATTAGATAAGAATTTTTCTACCCTTTTGTCAGAAGTCTGCTGAAAAAGTATTTGAATCCCCCTATCTTTAATTTGCCTACCGAACTTTTTAAAGAACAGTATTGAGAAGTGATCGGGGTGTTCATGTGAAATCCAAATATGACTTACTTTTTCTAACAAACTAGAAATCTCATTATCTGTTAATTCGTGGATTAAACTCCATCCTTTATGGAAAGCATCACCTTGGTACCAAGGATCTGACAGTAGGGCTATTTCTCCATGTGATACAAGAATACTTGCATGATTTATGAATGTTAGCGATGTGGTATTTGTCATAATTAATTCGATCCATCAACTGATAATGACGCACAAATTATCAAATGCTTAAACGCCCGTTAATTTTAATGATTTTGTTTCTAGAATCAAAGCACAATGGCTTTTAAAACTTGGAGTTCCACTCTATAAAAAACACCACAGATTCTTCCAGGTACATAAGCTTAGCGACTTTTTTTTACCTGTCAAGCACGAAAGTGATTACTTTTATTTCAAAATATATGCTTGATAGACATCAATAGCGAAAATACTTTTTCCCCATTTTTACCTGTAGTAAGTTAAAAATATTTCGA
>CACJVE010000049.1 GCA_902596775.1 uncultured SAR92 cluster bacterium | reverse complement strand
TACATATAAGACCCCGTTATGCATAATTGGTGTCGCTTCCATGCCTCTTGCGGTATCAAATTTGAAAGACCATGCAAGATCCAACTCTTTCACATTGTTTTTGTTAATCTCTGCTAGGGGGCTATACCGCTGTTCCTTATACGTTCTCCCATAATTTAGCCATTCCTTACCGGGATTTATGAGAGCTTGCTGATTCACGGTGACAGAATTGGTAGCAGGTGACGATATTGCTACTAAACTGATTGACATAGAGAGTATATAAATTGACAGATAAGTTAATCGTTTTGTGCTCATCAAAAATCACTTTTTATTTTAATACGGTACCATTCATCTTATCGGTTTTTCTAGAATAGCTTCAACAAAATCAAGTCTATCCTGTCCAAAAAACATTTCATCGCCAACGAAGATTGTAGGTACACCGAAAAGCCCTATGTTAATGGCCTTTTCGGTATTTTTAATAAGAGTTTGCTTCACTTCATCTGTTTTAATTTGCTCCAATATCTTTGTTGAATCTAACTTATTTTGAATTAGTACTGATTCGATAACACTCTCATCGCCCATGTTCAGCCCATCGATCCAGATAGCTTTGAATATACAGTTGATGAATATTTCAAAATTACCATCTTTACACATTGCTGTTGCAGCTCTCATTAGTTGGAGTGTATTGATTGGGAAATGAGGATTAAAGTTAAGAGGAACCCCATACCTCTTCGAAAATCTTGGTAGATCATGTTTTTGCATGTATTGGCCTTTGGCAGGAACAGTTGCAGGTGATGAGTTCCCTGTAGCTTTGAAGATGCCACCGAGTAGAACTGGATAAAAGTTTACAGTTATTCCATATTTGCTTCTAAGCTGCTGAAGTCTTACATTAGCTAAAAAAGCAGTTGGACTACCAAAGTCAAAATAAAAATCGAGTTCTTTCAATTTTTTCCCTCCTACCAAGTTTCTTGCCAAGGCCTTAGATCTAATTCAAACGTCCACGCATCTCTTGGCTGATCATAAAGGTATAGATAATTTTCTGCTAGATGACTGGGATTTACTATACCGTCTGTTTTTATTTTTTTGTCATACTCAGGATGGATGCTTTTTATCCACTCTGTATCTACGGCTGCGTCAATTATCACATGAGCAACATGGATATTTTGGGGACCTAATTCTCTCGCCATACTCTGAGCCAGAGCACGCAAACCATTTTTGGCAGATGCAAATGCAGCAAAATTAGAGCCTCCGCGCATACTTGCAGTTGCACCTGTAAATATTATCGTGCCTTTATTTCGCTTTACCATATATTTTGCGGCCTCTCTTCCATTCAAGAAGCCCGCATAGCAAGCCATTTCCCATATCTTGAAAAACTTACGACTCGAGGTATCTAGGATGCTCATTGGAACATTTGCACCGACATTAAATACCATTACATCAATTTCGCCAATATCTTGCTCTATTCTCTCAAACAGCGAAATAGTTTCTTCCTCTTTACGGGCATCGCATGAGAAACCAAAAGCCTTGCCACCACTATTATTGATTTCATCTGTGAGCTTTTTTATCTTTTCCTCAGTTCTTCTAGTAGCACAAACTGTAAGACCACGATCCGCGAATTTCTTTGCTATTGCTGCTCCAATTGCGTCCCCCGCACCAATTATAATAGCTACTTTTGTCATAAAGAATCTTTGAGAGTGTCAATTGAATCTGAGTTTGCAGGAAGGCTAAACAACATGCCGTCTTTGCCGATTGTATAGTTTTTGAAAATACCTTTTACTTTTGACGTCCACAATGTCTCAAGTCCAGGCACATCAAGAGGGGGAACAATATGATAAAAGAGAAGGTGTTTTACACCAGCGTCTCTTGCAATCTCCGCAGCTTGGAAAGGATAAGTATGGTAATCAAGGACATCATGAAATATTTTTGCTTGAGCATTGTTTCCTGCTTGAAGTGCTGCAGTACTCATCATCTTCAAGAGTTTTGGAGAAAGTCCTGAGTGAATGAGGAGATCGACATCCTCAGAGTTACGCTCTAAGTTTTTATTTTTACTGGTATCGCTGGAAATTACAGTTGACCTTCCTTTATAAGAAATTTTATATCCAACGGCGGGAGATGCAGGTGCATGGTTAACAGAGAAGGCCTCTACCTTTACACCATCATCATTAAATACAATTGTACTTGCTATCTTTTCATCCATATCCAATGTAATAGGGATCATTCCATACCCATTAAGGTCAGCAACATCATCACCATGATGAAGATTTCTATATCTAGAATCCAATTCATATGCGACATTGAATCCGTTTACAACTTGATCTATTCCTTCTGGCCCATAAACATTAAGCGGCTCTCTTTTTTGACCTCCAATCCAACGAAATAATGACAATTCTCCGAGTCCGTCGATATGATCTGAATGGAAGTGGGTTATGAACACAGCCTCAATTGAACTGTAGTTGAGTCCCATTAATCCAAAATTTCTCGCTCCATTTGTTCCGGCATCAAAAATAAAACTTTTATTACCTGCTATGGCGACCACGCATGGTCCTGATCGAGTTGAACTCGGCATTGGCCCTCCTGATCCACACAGGCCCAAATGGAGCCCATCTTGAAGGCTTTCTATGTAATCATTTGAAAATCTTGCTTCCATCGCTTGTGGCAATACAATCTCTAAGATTGCAAGTCTATTAATCCAAAGCATCGTTGGTATGAGCACAAACAAGATTATTAGAATGTACTTTTTTTTCATTATATTTTCATTGCTCTTGTTTGATTTCGAGATTTACATATGAAATTATCCTTGTCAATAAAACAAAAACAAAATCGAATCATTCAAACTCATATAATCTTATGCTATTTAAAAAACCTTTTACTTTGATTGGGGCTGTGCCATCTCCTTACACGCGAAAACTTGTGGCGCTCCTGAGATATCGACGGATTGATTATCGCGTTATTTGGGGAGATTTGAAAAAGAATCTTGATTTAATGGGGATATCGCCCCCTAAAGTGACGTTGTTACCTACATGCATTATTGAAGTGGAAGAGGGTGTTTCAGCTGCGACCTGTGATACAACTCCAATAATTAGGCAACTTGAGGAATCATTTGATTCTCGAAAAGTCATTCCTTCTGACCCCGTCCTCGCGTTCTTAGATTACCTTGTAGAGGATTATGCGGATGAGTGGTGCACTAAATTTATGTTTCATTATCGTTGGCACCCTGAAGAGGATGCGAAAAATGCTGCTAGGCTTCTTCCGATACTTCAAGAGGGAGTCAGTATTTCCTCTGATCAGCACGACATTTATTCAGATTATATTTACGATAGACAAGTAGGACGTCTTGGTGTTGTAGGATCGAATAAGGTTACTGCTGATTTGATAGAGCAAAGTTATATTCGAACATTAAGAGCTTTGAATAATCATCTTGAGCGGTACTCATTTATTTTTGGTTCAAGGCCCTCAGCCTCAGACTTCGCATTATATGGACAGTTGTCTCAACTGATAGGATTTGATCCAACTCCAAGAGCACTTGCTCATAAATTTGCTCCGCGAGTCGTCTCTTGGACCTCATTGATGGAGGATCAATGTGGCATTGAGACGAGAGATGATGAGTGGAATATTGATCTTGAATCTCCAACCTTTAAAAAGCTATTAACTGAGATTGGATGCTTTTATGTACCCGCACTTTTGGCAAACAAGCAAGCCTATGACAATGATAAAAAAGAGTGGTCTACACTGATCGAGCGCACAACTTGGAGCCAAAACACGTTTTCATATCAAGCAAAATGCTTACAATGGATTAGAGATGAATTTTGTAAATTGTCAGATAAAAACAAACAGAAAGTCTTGCAAGTACTAGATGGGACAAAATGTAAGAGATTATTTTCCAATGGATGATAAGTTTCAGGAACAAGGCGGCACATCAACAATGGATCCAAATCCATTTAGAAGATTTTTGGGATCAAAGATTGGAACAAAGATAGCTAGTTATGAATATTCTAATAACAAACGGTTAAAGTTCGAGCAAAAACGCAAAAAGCTTAGTAAACCTCACGTAATTGAGTATTTTCATCAGGTCGATGACCCGTACAGTCATTTAGCAGCGCAGTTATTAAAAAATTTTAAGAACAAATATGATGTTCAGATAAAATGTTATTTAGTATCACAAGTTACTGATTCTAGTATCCCAGAACCTGAGTTACTTCAAAAGTTATCTATCAGAGATGCTATGAATATAGCACCACATTATGATCTTTTATTCCCAAATGGTGCTCAAGCTCCTAGCAAAAAATGGATTGATTTAG
>CACJVE010000048.1 GCA_902596775.1 uncultured SAR92 cluster bacterium | reverse complement strand
TAACCAATAGTTTTAAATTTTTATTAAAATAAACTATCAAGTTCATTAGCAAAGGTAATATGATGACAGAGGCGAAACTAGGAAGAATTGACCTAAACATTCTAAGAATTCTTCAAAAGGATGGGCGTATAAGTTACACAGAACTCGCCAAAAAGGTGGGTTTATCAGTTACTCCCTGTATCGAGCGAGTCAAAAGACTTGAAAGAGACGGCTTCATACTTAGCTACGGTGCTCGAGTATCCTCTCAAAAATTAAATCAAGGTTTAGTCGTTTTCGTTCAAATAAGGCTTAACCATACATCTCAAAAAAACTTTGAAGAATTTAGGCGCTCAGTAATAGACTTAGAAAATATTCAGAGCTGCTTCCTTGTTTCTGGCAATTACGATTACCTTCTTAAAGCACGGGTTGCAGACATGACGGCCTATAGGGAGCTCCTTGGCAATAGAATCTTAAAACTACCTGCAGTGCAAGAATCAACAAGCTATGTCGTGATGGAAGAATTAAAAGATACAATGGATCTTCCAATATCATTAAAACGGTAATATAAGTGCAATCCTTACGTTAAAACTGTCAGTTTTGCTCCCATTTGTTCCTATATTGACTCAGTGAGCGCCCTTGTCCTATAGTGACTCCCGTTCTTATAAACGCACTCGTAGCTCAGCTGGATAGAGTACTCGGCTACGAACCGAGCGGTCGCAGGTTCGAATCCTGCCGAGTGCGCCATCAAGTGCATTTAAGTAATTGGTTTTTATATAGTTTTTGTAATTTAAATATCGAAGTATTGCGCATGTAGATTTTCGAGCTCAGTTATTATTTTAGGGAATCTCTCGGCAGGGACACGATTTCCATACCAGAAGTAAAAAATCTTGTTGCCATTACTCTCTATACCCATAGTTTTATTTTTCAGCAAGTATTCATGTAAGGAAAGGTTATCAAATAATTTCCTCACTTCTTTATCAGTCACTTCTTGGGAAGTGAGATGAAAATTTAAGGAAAACTCTTTATATTCTGAATAGTCGATATCAATATCGTTCTTTATCTTGTCAAGTAAACCTTGTGGTCTGCATATGAACTTTGGGAATTTCCTTCCTCTTTTACTTGTCAGGGAGAAAACCCTTTGGGTAGCGCCGTACGGTACCTTTGGAGTATTCCAAGTGAATATAAGCAAATCTCTATTGTGTATCGATGTGATAGGCTTTTGATAGGATTGAATACGCGCAATTGATTGCGAAGATGGCGGCATATCAATTTTAGTTTTAGTTTTACTAGCCCTAAAATTTTCATACTGCTTAGACGGTTTGAGACCGAAACTTTTTAGTAACGCATCCTCTTTTCGACCCCTCATGAGCACAAAGACAATGCATACAAATGCAAAAACGGTCAAAAAAATCAGTTTCTCTGCTTCCATCTTTTATTAGCCTTGCCGTCTACAACATTCTAATTAATTTAACTATAAACCTTTTCATTCGGAACGGAGTCTTAAGTCATGAGTTTTTTATCTTACTCTTATTTCAGCTTTCCATGACGTTCTGCCTCTGCCTCAATCATTGCTTGCAAGTCTCCAATATTTTGCTGCACACGAGTTGCACCTAACTGAGCACCTTGCGCTGTGAGTGCAGGCATTTTTTGAATTGACTTTTGACCTACATCAGTGGAATAAAAGGCAATAATTTCTTTGAGTTCAGAGGCTGTAAATGCTTCAGAATACATTTTTATCAACTCAGGCTTTATACTCTCATAGCTCATATTTTTATTGAAAATTTAATCATAACTCGCTTAAAAGGTGCTAAGTCTGGTTGCTGCTGTAGCTGAATATCGAGCATTTGGGACACTGACTGATCCATCATCTCTTGCATCCCCATCATATCAAGTAGCTTTTCAGCTTCTTTTTCGGACGCTTCGTCAGCGCACAAAATTGGGGGCATGCAAAGAACAATTTGTAGGAGGAAAACTTTTGAAAAATTCATTTTTAATCCATTAAGTAATGTATTGTAAGTTTCAAAACGACTACTATTTTATTTAGTTGTCAGTTAATAAAGGCATTTTAACAATAGTAATCTAAGCATCTGATACAATGAATGATGCTGGATAGCTTTAGTATCAATCCGATTTAGTGTAAAGATAAATTTATAGACTAGCCTTGTGGGGATAGATTTACTTATGCAACTTTGGAATTTTGTAAGGCCTTTTAAATTTCGCGGACATGACTACGCAGTAAAGGTTAGTTTAACGTTCAGCAAAACAACTTCTTGCTTGTATTGGGAAGATAAGCCTGTCGATGAGCAGTCGATGAACCACAAGGATGGTTCTACCACCTTCGTGCATCCTCTCAAAACAGTAACAGGCTCAGAGGCTCATGTTGAGTCAGGATATATCAGTTGGTGGTCGAATATTGGCATTGCAGTCGTTGAAGATAAACAAGTGATATATGAAAGTCATCCAGGTAAAGATGTTCGATATGGTGAAAAGCTCTTAAAGCAAATGGTTGTGAATAATCCAGACATTAAAAACACTCAAAAGGATAAGTGGGAGACAAATAAATATTCTGTTTATGCAGATCTGGCATTGGGAGCTTTATTCTTTATTGCAGGGAAAATCACGGGAGACCTAGCTCTTGCGACAATGTTAGGAGTAGCTGGGGGCTTGAGTCTGATCCTATTACAACGCTTTGTGAAGGTAGACCTTCTGGGTGGCTTCGCTGTTTTTGGCACAATCATGTTACTCATCTCAGGAACCTTCTCGCTGTTTTTACAAGACGACTACTGGGTACAAATGAAAGGCACAGTGCTTGGTTTGCTCACAGCCTCTGTGTTTTTCCTTGATGGAGTTTTGAGGAAGGGAACTTACTTTGGCGCTCGCATGGAGCGTTATATGCCCGTGAAGCTTCATCATAATCGACTTGCCATAGGAGTGAGTTTAACTGGTGTTTTCAACGCTTTAGGTAATTACTTGGTAGCTGAAAATTTCTCGCAGGACTTTTGGCTGACTTACACCACCTTTCTTGATACACCCCTTCTTGTGATATTGATGTTATTGGTCCTCCGCTGGTCGCGTAAGACTTAAAATCGCTATCTAACCTCTCAAAAAGATCAAATAGTTTATAATTTGATCCAGTAACACCCCATATACGTTTAAAAGAAAAGGAGATGTTTTATGAATTTACTTAAACTTGTTGCTTTAATCTGCACATTAACTGCGTTTTCTGCTTCCTCATATGCCAGCCACTGCGGTGGAGGCCATACCCATGATCACAAGAAAATGGCAGAGAACAAAGAAGTTCTCAAGAAATCAGAAACGGAAGAAAATGTAGACGTTAGTATTGTTTCAACTTCTAAAGACGAAGCCGCCGAAGATCAAGATAGCGATTCGGAAACTGAAACTAGATAACGAAGCTGGTTATGGGAGTTTATCACTGATTTACTCCCATGACTTTTTTCCTTTATTTATAATCGAAATCTCTGGAGACTACATTAGAGTTTAGAAATCTTATCTTGTAGCCGCCGGCTTGCTTAATTAAGTAAGCGCTTTCCATCCAGTGAAGTTTAGCTGTCATCTCATCACCATGCTTAAACACACCTCTATTGATATAACTCACGTGGGCAGAGTCGTTATCCAGTGAAATATCAAAGTTGCTCAACGTCCATGAGGTCGCACTCAATGGAGCAACATTGGGATCAACATGTGTTACGAAAGCATGGAACTGCTCAATATCCATAACTTCGCCAGCTTCAAAGATTTTAAAGTCCTTTGTGACCACCTCTTCGAGCAGCTTTCGTTCGTAGTTATCTACATCTAGAACTTCAAAAAAATGCTCCATGGTCTGAATAACTTTTTGTTCAGCCATTTGACTGTTATTTATTGAAGATACTGTACACCCCAACATCACGAATATTGTAAAGAATGAGAAAGATGTTATTAAGATCAAAGATTTCATCAAGCAATAATACCTCCGTGCTTTGGGGAAGATCAAATCTAATGGGAAGTAGCGATGCTCTAGGACGAATTGGTCTTAAGCTCGCCGTTGGTGTAGGATTGTTGATCGAAGTTTTTAAAATTCTATCAAGGGGTAAATTAAGGCATGAAAATCATAGTTAGTGATCTATTTAAAAATAAGAGATGGGCCATAACTCTTACATTAATTTTAAGTGTATTCCAGATTATAGAGGCGCAAGAAGCAGGAGTGAACACTCCACCGGAAGCTGAGACGGCTCCATCGATTGAAGAGATTCAAGTATTTGGCATAAGACGCAGTCTGGAGAGTGCGCTCGAGGAAAAACGCTTTAAA
>CACJVE010000047.1 GCA_902596775.1 uncultured SAR92 cluster bacterium | reverse complement strand
CCACATCTAAATGTCGAGAATAATGTAGCTTTCGGACTCACAAAATCATCATCTGGAGCAAGACGGGAGAAAATAAAAGAAATGCTAAACCTTGTTGGTTTGGAAGATATTTCCAAAAGATATCCGCATGAACTATCCGGTGGTCAACAACAACGAGTGGCCTTGGCAAGAGCATTAGCTCCCGAGCCTGAGATTATCTTGCTTGATGAGCCTTTCTCGAATCTGGATACAGAGCTAAGATCTCAACTTGCTTTTGAAGTTAGAGATCTTCTAAAGAAAAGTGATGTAACTGCCTTGTTAGTCACTCATGATCAAGATGAGGCTTTTGCAATTTCTGACAAGATCGCTTTAATGAATAATGGCGAGATCGAACAGTCCGATACTCCATATCAGATTTATCATAAGCCAAACAGCCTTTTTGCAGCAGATTTTATAGGGAAAGGTACGGTAATAAATGTTGGCATTGATGCTACTGGCCTTCTGGCAAATAATCTTGGATCGCTCTCTTTGAACTCACTGCCCACAAATGTCGGTAATCACGTTAAATTACTCGTAAGACCAGATGATATTGCTTTTGATGAGTCATCAGATGCTAAACTTAAAATCGTCTCAAAGTCATTTTTAGGCCCAAATTATCTATATAACTTGTCACTAGAGGATGGCCAAACCGTGCCTTGTTTAACCCATAGTCATATTGATATGGAAATCGGCACAGAACTCCCGGTGAAGTTTGACCTTAGGCATGTGGTTATATTCAATTCCAACTAAAAGAGATATCTATTTATTCCGGATTTTTCTATTTTTAATTTTTTTTAATTGCCACTCCGGAAGTTTCACACGAGTGTCATATTCAGCTTTCGGATCGTACTCTGACATATCCTCTTTAGCGACTTCGTTGACTTTAACAAAAAACTTTTTAAACCATTCTTTTGTTTTCATTTAAAGGCGCTGTAACCAAATTTTTTCGTGTTTAGAAAAACGAAAGCCGCCCGAGGACGACTTAAAATTGACTACTATCATCATTTATCGTTGCGCCAGGCCGTCGGCATTCTTGAAACAATCATTTTCTAAATAGTCTGCCATCGCATTATATAACTTGATTTTGTGACGATAAAAAAGTGTATTACTAAAGTGATCCGCTCCTTCTAGCCAGAGAACTTTATGATCCTTTCCATGATCTTTGAGTGCCTTCATATACCGTCTGGCGGCTCTTGGAGGAGTCCTTTGATCGGCATCACTATGAATAATAAGCATTGGAACATTAACCTTAGATACTTCTTCGATCGGAGAGACACTGTCTAGCCACATATTGAGTTGTTCCTGAGCTTGAACAGAGTCTGGCTCAGAGTTAAGTTCACTTCTGTAATAGTTAACTTGATCAATGGGGTCGGGGACAGTAGCTCCAGCGATAACACACTCATATATCTGAGGCGTTCTTGAGGATGCAATTAAAGCAGCATAACCGCCATATGACCAACCAAACATCATCATTCTATTTGGATCAACTAAACCTTTCTTGGCAAGATAAAGAGCCCCGTCATCTTTGTCATCCTGCATCTGGTATCCACCTTGCCCACCATTGATAAAAGCGGTTTTATAGAAATCTAAGCCAAAAAGCTTTGATCCTCTATACTGTGGTTGGAGCACCATAAACCCCCTGTTTGCTAACATTTGCGCCCACTCATCAAAGCTGGGATTCTCACCGACAAAAGGTCCTCCATGAGGCATTACGACCAATGGATAAGGGGGCTTGGAGTTTGGTACGGTGATAAAGCCTCTTATCTTTTTCCCATCTCTAGCTTCATACGTAATCGCCTCGACATCAGCTAGATGCTCACTCGATAATCCAGGTTTTGTAGAGCCAATAACCTGCAAATTCCCATTTTTTAACATGTAAAATGTACCAGGATCTCTAGGGCCATTATTACTAATTATCATACTCATCCCATCACGAGATCGACTTGGAATCCTCAATCGATCAGCATTGGGAATTATAGCTTTGAGTTGATCATGAATCGCTTTCTCCTCACCATCAAACCATTCATAACCTATATCTCTTCCATCATAATAAGCTACTGCCGTAATATCCTCTCCATTTGTATAGAGGTTTGAATGAGTTCTAGTACCTATTAGATCTCCGTCTGAGCGTCTATAAATTAACTCCTTATATTTTTTTGCCTCTGGGTCAAAAGACCACAATCCTTGCTTATCATCCCCATTATGAGCGAGGACTAATATGTCGTTTGGATTTTCCGGATCCCAACCTTGAGGCCTCCATGTTTCCCAATCAGCTCTATTTTGCCGATAAATAATGTCCCATTCAGTCGAATCTTTTTCACGATAATAATAAACATATGAGTTTGTAGCGCCATCATATCCCGATGCGAATCGAGGATTTGCGTCCTCATCAAAGCTAATATTTCTTCTCTTTTCAGATTCTCGAGTTATAATTTTTTTCGTTCCTGTTTTGATATTATAGTTATGATATACCCTACTGTAAGATTCGATGTTGCCTCGTGAATTCCGCGGATATCCGGAGATAATTATGTTATCTGGATATTTGGGTAAAGTGCTAACAATACCACCTCTTCCAACAGAGGTCAGCTTCTTCCAAGATGATTTTTTGGGGTTCCTATCGAGTGTTAAAATTCCCCCAGAATACTCATAAACACCCCTGTTGAATCCATCTATCTTATCCCGCACTTTCTGTCTCGCTGAAAACACAATCTTATCGTCAGTAACCCAATAAAACTGGGTGATTTCCATCGGGTCAGCATCCATTCTAAAAGGTCGTTTACTAAGGTCATTGGCATCATAAACTTCAAGAATAGGATTTCCCTCAATCTCCATTATCCTCATTAAAGCGACTTTTTCGCCGTCAGGAGACATTGACACATTCCTAATATCAGCGCGCTTAGCCCACTCTTCAAGAGGATAGACTTTCCCCAAAACTTGGGTGCTGTAGATAAGAGTTAAAATAATGAGAAAAGAAATATTTCGAAGTAGGTTTGTCACACGCATCTCCAGTGTTAGTTAATATTAATAAGAAATATCGTTATGGTACACCAAAAAAAAAGCCCCCTAAAGATAGGAGGCTTAATTTTTTTCCTAACGTTTAAAACTTGTACGCAGCAAGGAGATAATATGTTCTTCCAGACATATCATATCCATAACCAATCGCAGCGTTATTTACAGATGTTATCTCATTACCGTCAACTCTTGGTGGCGCTTCATCAAGAATATTTCTTGCACCAACTGTGAGAGCATAATTATCCTCTTCATAGGTTAGCGATAATGAATGCACAAAGTAGTCATCTGTGAATCCAACGTCCCTACAAGTGACATCGCCGTATGCCGGTCCCTGGCACGTATCACCATAAAATCCGGTGCCAGCTGTGTCATAAATATCACTGAAAGGATCTATCCCGATAGGGTTTTGGTCAACAGCAGCTGTATAGCGCGAGCTCAAAAGAACTCTGTACTGATCCCACTCTACAGTCACATAGGAATTCGCCTTCCACTTCGCAAAACCCCATTGGCCTTGGTACTCGTTAAAGTCTTCATCCCCTGAGTCGGTTATGAACAAGGTAGATCTCTCAATCACGCGAGTTCCACGGATATCGACAGACACGTCAAAAGGCTTACCACTAATCGTAATTGTGTCACCAAAATTTAGGTTAACGTCAACTCCTCGCGCCTTCTCATTATCTCGATTCAAGAAGCCGGCATCTAGCAAGGTAATATATGGATCGGTTGGATCAGAAAAATCGCGCGTGATCCTTCCACAGAAAGGACTGTTTCCAGTCAAGCTCCCATAACAGTCGCCAATGATGTACCCACCAGTAGGCTCAATGATTGTGCCATCAATGTCGACTTCGTAATACGTTGCACTTACAGCAAAATCAAATTCGTTTGAGAATTCCTGATCCCAAGAGAACCCTGCAGTCCAAGAATCTGCGGTCTCAGGATCTAACGTCAACGAACCTCCTGTAGAGAGCTCCACGCTGTAGCTTGAGAAGCCAGTAGCTATTGTTGGGTCAACTCCATTTGCAGCACAATTCTGCAAAATGACCTGATCTCTAGTATCATTCTCAGGTATATACTCTCCCGTGAACAAGTCAATAGCCTCATCAGGCGCATAACATGGATCCGAAATAGTTCCAAAACCGGTTTGGTTCATTAAGAATAATTCTCTCAAGTTAGGCGCTCTATAAGCTGAACCATAGGTGGCTCTAAACAACAGAGAATTAACAGGCCTGTAACCAATTTTCACAGATTCGGTTGTATTACTACCGTAAATTTCGTCATCTGTAAGTCTTGCAGAGAGGTTAATGTTCAGCTCCTTGGCTAAACGTTTGTTTGCCAGCAATGGTGCCTCAATCTCAACAAACATTTCCTTCATATCCTTTGATCCAACAGCACCGCCATCCGAGAAGTATCCAAAGAACAAACCGTCTCTTGCTACAGCATCAGGCATCGAAATTATTTCGTCTTTTCTATACTCAATACCGAAACTCGCCTGAACTGCTCCGCCTGGAAGTTCATAGAGATCTCCAGCCATACTTGCACCGAAAATGGTTTGCTTATAATCCGTATCGAAGTCTCGGCTATCAAATAAATAATCTCTTTCAGCTTGTGTTGCAAAATCTCCAACCACACCCTCATAAAGCGACGGTGCATACATGTTGACTGCCACACAACCTGGAGCCACATCATCTTCCATCGAAACACCAGTATCGTTAACACATGGCGTGTCAGTAGTTGAATAATTACCTAAAGCTAAATCCAAGCGATCTCCACGAATTCCATACCTGTGTGATGCCCCTGAGTTCTTCGAATACGAAACATAAGTCTCAAACTCCCAATTCGCTAGCGACCCAGTGTTCATGAACGGAACATCTCCTTT
>CACJVE010000046.1 GCA_902596775.1 uncultured SAR92 cluster bacterium | reverse complement strand
TATTCTAACCTCGGCTGTATATAGTTTTTCAGTTTGCTGTTAAGTACGCCGAATATCGCTCGGGACCTCGCGCTCGTATCCAAGGAAAAGAAACTTGTTAGTTTCATTTGTTATTTCATTTAGGCCCCATTGATTTAAATATAATTCTCACTTAACGAAAACCTATCATGTGAGTAGCAGGGCTTTCTGCACGTTCACATTAGAAAATAATTAAACGATATTAATGTATTTACCTGTGATAAGTAGGTTTATCAAATGTAATAAAAAAGGCTACACATTGTGCAGCCTTTTTTTTATTTGGCTCCGCCTGCTGGGCTCGAACCAGCGACCCAATGATTAACAGTCATTTGCTCTACCAACTGAGCTAAGGCGGAAGGAGAGCGCATTTTATCATTAAGATCATTTGAGTCAATCAAGACTGCAATTTGTAGTGAAGTTGAGTGATTATTTTTAACGATTTTAATGAATATCACTTGTCCATCTCAAAAATAAAGAATAACGTAATAAACACAACTTTTAATTAATAGATATGTATCTGGATGTACCAAGTTGAAATCATTTTTATATTCAATTTTTATCTTTATATTCGTATCCACTGTGTCGATAGCTCAAGTTGACTCAATTCGTAGTAACCTAGAAATTGAGATTATTGATATTTATGATTCATTGTTAGCAGACAAAGTAACTTGTAATTTGCTTGCAAATTATGAAAATTACTTGGAATCGCCTAATAAATACTGGGATTTTCTTAACGAGACATTTGTATATAATTGGGATTTTGACGCCACAACGAAAGCTTTAATTGGAAACGAGATTTTCAACTCGTTGTCCAACTTACAATTTAAAGAACTATCAAGAGTGTTAGAAGTAACACTAATTAGATATGCATTTGAAAGTTTATTCTTTTACGGTGAGCAAAAACTAAATGTGATCGATATAAAAATTAATGAGAAACAAACCCTTGCTTGGTTGAAGATCAATATGGACTCTCCAAGATTTCCTGACATTCATCTGGATCTTCTGTTGAAGCGCACGGATGATGATAAATGGAAAGGTGTAGATTTTAGATTTAAAGGTATCACCTACGTAAATTTGAAGAAAAATAGTTACCGACAAGATTTTAAAGACTCTAAATTTGTTGGTTTATTGAAGAAGCTAGATAACAAAAACAAATTGTTTTTTGAAGATTTATGTGAGAGTGAGGCAAATTATATAGATCCTAAAAAGCAACCATGTTTGCAGAATTATGATAAAAAATGATCGATTATTTAAAATAGAGAGCTCCTATAAACCGGCGGGTGATCAACCAAATGCAATCAATGAAATAGTCATGGGATTGCAGAGTGGTTTGGCGAGCCAGACACTTCTTGGTGTTACCGGCTCAGGCAAAACGTTTACCATTGCTAATGTTATTAAAAATGTTCAGCGTCCAACTATCGTATTAGTGCATAACAAAACACTGGCGGCTCAGCTTTACGGAGAATTTAAAGAAGTTTTTCCCCGAAATGCGGTCGAGTACTTTGTTTCATATTTTGATTATTATCAACCTGAGGCGTACGTTCCATCATCAGATACGTTTATTGAAAAAGACTCATCGGTAAATGCTCATATTGAGCAAATGAGATTATCAGCCACAAAATCTTTAATAGAGAGAAGGGATGTAATTGTTGTAGCAACAGTTTCTTCTATCTACGGACTTGGGTCACCAGATTCCTACTTAAAAATGGTATTACATATATCTCGGGGGGAGAGAATTGATCAACGAGCAGTTTTACGAAGATTGGCGGAACTTCAATATAAAAGAAATGACATAGCTTTTGAGAGATCTTCCTATCGGGTGAGGGGTGACGTGATTGATGTTTATCCGGCTGACTCTGATCATGAAGCACTCAGGATAGAACTGTTTGATGATGAAGTAGAGCGATTGTCGCTTTTTGATCCTTTGACGGGAGAAGTATTGCGTGAGGTGCCTAGATTCACCGTTTATCCAAAGACACATTATGTCACGCCAAGAGAAACAATTGTTAATGCTGCAGACGCTATTCAAATCGAATTAAATGAGCGGCTCGAGCAGCTTCGTTCACGAGACAAGCTTGTCGAGGCTCAGCGATTAGGAGAGCGAGTCCGTTATGACACTGAAATGATGAGAGAGTTAGGATATTGCAACGGTATTGAAAACTATTCTCGTTACTTGTCTGGTAGGGCACCAGGAGAACCACCACCTACCCTTTTTGATTTTTTGCCAGATGACGCATTACTCGTGATCGACGAGTCACACGTCACGATACCGCAGTTAGGATCTATGTATAAAGGCGACAGGTCAAGAAAGGAAACTTTAGTTGAATATGGTTTTAGACTTCCATCAGCCCTTGACAATAGACCACTGCGATTTGACGAGTGGGAGAGTTTGGCGCCACAAATGATATTTGTCTCGGCGACTCCAAGTCGATATGAGGAGGCAAATGCCGGTCAGGTTGTTCAACAAGTCGTCAGACCAACTGGTTTACTAGATCCAATCATAGAAATTTATCCCGCAGCATCACAAGTCGATCACTCACTCTCCGAGATCAATGCAAGAGTTGAGCGTAATGAAAGAGTATTAATAACTGTATTAACCAAGAGAATGGCTGAAGACTTAACTCAATATCTAGATGAGCATGGTGTTCGAGTAAGATATCTTCACTCCGATATTGATACGGTGGAACGAGTTGAAATTATTAGAGACCTAAGACTTGGTGAATTTGATGTTCTCGTTGGTATCAATCTTTTGCGAGAAGGGCTGGATATGCCAGAGGTTTCATTAGTCTCTGTTTTTGATGCTGATAAAGAAGGATTTTTGCGATCCGAGCAATCATTGATTCAAACGATTGGTAGAGCTGCGAGAAATATAAATGGCAAAGCGATTCTCTATGCTGATAAAACAACGGGTTCGATGGAGAGAGCGATTAGTGAGACCAATCGAAGGAGAAAGGTACAAATTGAGTTCAATTTAAAACATGGTATCAAGCCAGAAGGAATTAAAAAGGCAGTTCGAGATATTATGGAGGCAGCCAATACCACCCTCAAAAATCGATCAGGTCGTGGCTCTAAAAGTCAAAGTCTTGCTGATGAAATTTTAAATTCAAAGCCAATTGCGAATATCGCTCTTGAGATCAAAAATCTTGAGGATCAAATGTATAAACATGCGAAGAATTTAGAATTTGAGGATGCTGCAAGGGTAAGAGATCTGCTAGGAAAACTTAGAGAACGATCACTAGCGTCCTAACATGATTACAGAGCTTTTGGTTAAATATTTGTTTTGAATTTAATCTGAAATCCTTAATTCAACTTGATCAAAATCGATTTGCCCGTCTTGTGACTTCAATACTAAATAAATTTTCCAAGTATCGCTTGGGGCAACAAATTCACCAGAGTACTCAGACCACTCACTAGTAACTGAAAACGCTTTTGTTTGAGTATTTCCTCTTCCATACAAATTTTGACCCTCAAAATCCATCGATATTTCTGCAGTACCAGAAGCCAAGTTGGTTCTTATCATTGCAGAAAATTCATAAATTTGACCCTCTGAAGTCGCTCCAGGGATAAAGTCACCAGTTGCATCCTGTCCCTGATGTATCAATTCACCGGCGTTCAAACGAATATGATAGTTACCTTCAGCTGCAGAATCTGAATCATTGATTCTTTCAACTCCATCCTCGAAATATCTCCATCCGAATGAATTGAATCCATCAGTTGCAGCATACTCGAAACTTCCATTTGTTATTAAATTTTGACTGCCGAAAGGATTAAATACTTCTGCATCTGCGATTATTGACCAATTTTGATTTAATTGAGAGATATGATTTGCTAGTAATCGCGATTGTCCGGCATGCTCAACCATTGTTCCATGCCATTGCTCCCAGCACCAAGGAAAGAGAAGTACGGATACATTATCTAAATTGGAGAGTAACTCATAGCTGTAATTTGCAGGCTCATTGATATCCCAACCATACGCATTCATCAGCACGATATGCGGGCTAGACCCATAAAATTCTCTTAAATTCTCTATAACTAACTCATATCTTTGCTTGATTATGGTTTTTTGATTACCTCCACTAGCGGAATAAATGTCGTTTGCTCCTGCATTCACTACAATTACATCTGGATTAAAGGTATCTATAAGATCTTGATTCTGGATTGGCCAGTTAACTGATTTTATGAAATCGGTGACATTATTAAATCCTGCTCCAGCAAGCGTTGCGCCACTCTTTGCCATTATCTGCATATCGGCACCAAGCATCCGAGAAGTCACGGAGGGATAAGCATAATAAGTCCCCATACCACCCCGATCTTTTTCACTGTAAAGTGAATAACCCTCCATATTTGAATCTCCATAAAAAGCTATTTTTAGCTTGTTAGGTTGATTGTCTTTAAAGATTATTCCGTTTTGTATATCAATCCCTGAAAATATTACGGAACCAGTATTTGTCTCTTTAAATATTTCAATAACATGGGATGACGATCCTCCAAGTGAGGTAGCTATGAGATAGTTAGTTTGGTTTGGTGATACTTTAAGCGTGTCATCGTTGGCGATTCCATTAATTAAAATTCTATATTCCTCACTTATTGTAGCGGCGAGGTTTATAGATACTGATGAGCCATTTGTAGAGAATTTGATTGAAGTGCCTTGCCAATAATTTATTGGTTGCTTTGGATTAGAAAGATCCCAGCGGCCTTTATAAGTTAATCTAGTATCATCAGGCTCGATATTGTTTTGTGATGTTTTGACAAAAACAGATGCAGAAACTGCATTAGCAATATTTCCACTTGAATCAACCGCATTAAAGATCACATTAGTTAAACCTATAGGAAAGATTTCTGGGGCATCGTTATTAACTTGAATTATTTCATCGACGTTGTCAGTGGCATAAACACCGTCTAAAAAGGCTTTAATATTATCTTCATTTTTAGAGTTTCCAGCTGCGCTTAACGCCAGTATCTCAAGATTGCTGGGA
>CACJVE010000045.1 GCA_902596775.1 uncultured SAR92 cluster bacterium | reverse complement strand
TTTACCATTTCACCAGCGTCAAACTTCTCTGTGAGAAAAACAATTGCATCAGCGCAGTCATCAACGTGCATATATTCTCGTTTTACCTTGCCACTACCCCAAATTATAGATTCCTTGTGACCCTCAAGTTTAGCAAAATGAAAACGTCTCATCAGACCTGGGATAACATGACTATTTATGGGATCCCAGTTATCACCCTCTCCAAATAAGTTTATTGGCATTGGACAAACTGATTTGAATCCATATTGCTCAAAAAGGGCCTGTGATGTAACTATTCCAGCAATTTTTGCAACAGCATATGATCGATTAGTTGGTTCTAGCTCACCTGATAGCAAAAAATCTTCACGCATCGGTTGCGCACAAAACTTTGGATAAATGCAACAAGATCCAAGAAACACATATCTGTCCACTCCCGATGCTAAGCATGACATCGCTAAATTATTTTGTATTGCAAGGTTTTCTAAGGCGAAGTCTGCTGGGTAATTGGCATTACCGACAATTCCTCCTACTCTTGCGGCTGCATTATAGACATAATCAAACTTTTGTCTCCGAAAGAAATCATCAACCGCTGATTGATCTTTCAAATCTAGTGTAGCCCTTTCTGCTGTAACAATTCGACTCGCTCCTAGTTTGCGCAATCTTCTTATAATAGCGGAACCAACCATACCATTATGTCCCGCAACAAAGATTTTCTTATCCAAATTCATCATAACACTCCAACATCCACGCCGTGATGGCATATATTGACTTTCATTATTTTATCTCTTCCCACTAAACTGCCTAGTCGGTCAGCTGACCTCAAATCCGCCAAGACGAGGAAAAAACCACCCCCACCTGCCCCACAAAGTTTAGCACCGTATGCTCCTGAGGAAAGAATTTGCTTGTAAACGTCGTCAATATGTGAAGAGCTTACAGCATAGGATAAACCTCGCTTAAGCTCCCACCCAGTATTTAAAAATTTACCAATATCGTCAAGAGATATAGGATCTCGCCTCAGCGCCTTTTCGCCCTCCAATGCAAGCATATAGGTCTCGCTTAGTAGGCGATCCTTTTTCTTTAGGTCATTTTTAGAGCGTTCAACAGCACTAGCACTTCGTAATTTCCCTGTATAAACAATGTAGAGACTGTCAGAAAGCGCTCTCAGGTTTGATTCTGTAAGATCCACAGGCTTTCTCTGCCACCCTGTTTTATCAAATTCAAAAGTGTTAATCCCACCAAATGCTGCATACAGTTGATCTTGCCAACCACCACTCTCGCCAAGCACATCCCTCTCATATCTTATCGCTTCTTTAGCCAAAGATGTCCTGGATTGAAAATCCCCACTCAAGTAGCTTAAAAGTCCCAATAAGCCGACCGTAAAACTAGAAGAACTACCCAGGCCCGCTCCAGACGGTAGTGTAGACATTGTAGAAAAATGAGAGCTTTTTAGTTCTGGGTGACCGCGTAAAACTTCTCTGAAAATGGGATGTTTTATATCATCGGCATTTAATACATCCTCATTTATTCTATATCCCAATCTAAACTTAAAACCTTGATTTACCCGTATCTCTGATGCAAAGATCCATATGAACTGATCAATTGTAAAACCTGTAACCAGTCCTTTAGCACTGTTGAAAAATTTTGGATCATCCGTCCCACCACCGAATAAGCTTACCCGAAGGGGAGTTTTGCTAAATCGCATCATTGAAGAACTCCCTATTTTTCCGTGCATACGCTAAGGTATCTGGAACACCAATATCCAAGAATCGGCCTGCCGAAATCCAGCTAATTATGGAGCCATTTTTCACCAATTTTGGAAATATATCCATTTCCAATGAGCACGGTAATTTTGTTACATAAGAAATAATATCTTTAGAGAATATGTAGCTTCCTGAGTTTATTAATATTCTACTTTCATTGCCACCAATACCTTTTTCCTTAAACGCAGATACCAATCCTGAGTCTTTCACCTCAACAGCACCATATCTCGAAGCATTCTCCACCTCGGTAAGAACCAAGCCGGCGGTAAACGGGCCCAACTCCAATGATGCAAGATTGATACGGCTGTCGAACCAAGTATCACCGTTTATAACCACAAAAAAAGATTTTAGCCTTTCTTGATGAACATACAAGGATCCTGCTGTTCCTGCTGGTGAATCTTCCGTTAATACTTTGATGTTTTTATTTTCATATCGATCTGCTACGAATGCGTCTATTTGCTTCGATTGATATCCTGCTAGGATAAGTATCTCAGAAAAATCATTTACATGGCGGTTCAACAACAAACCTAAAATGCATTCGCCCCCGAAGAGGGGCACAAGGGGTTTAGGTATGTTAATTGTCTCATGCTTTAATCGACTACCTCGTCCACCAGCCAAAATAACCAACTGATCAGTTAAGTTCAACTATCAGCTCCTTGCTTAATAAAAAATTGTGGCAACTTTCGTAGATTCTTAACTATAAGAATAAACAGAGCTCTAGGCTCAGAATAACCGACTAATTTTAGGGCTCTTAAATCCTGTTTCATCTTTTTTGCCCAATTTGAGGGTCTACTGCTTACCCCACCTGTACGCTGCCTCACTAGGAACTGTGGAATATACGCGACACGTAAATCAGGGACTCTAAAAATATTTAATATGCTTAAGTAATCACCTGAAATACTGAAGCTCAAATCAAAGCAGCTGACGTTATCATAAACCTCTTTTCGCACAAATAAGGTTGGATGGGGAGGCATCCATCCGTTATCTAATTTGTTTGCCTTAAACTCACCAGCGTACCAACGCCGAATAATTTTACCGGTGATAGGATTTACGTGAACAAGGTCAGCATAAGCAACGTCAATATCTCCCGAGTTAAACTCTTCAGCCACCCTTTCGAGAGCAAGATCATCAAAAAAAACATCATCAGAGTGCAGAAAACCAATAATATCTCCCGACGCGAGTGCAACGCCTTTGTTCCACGCATCACATACACCCTTGTCCGGTTCACTCACCAGAGTATCAATTTGAGCTTCGTTCATTTTGAGCACGTCTAAAGTGCCATCAAAACTACCACCGTCGACTACAATATGTTCAACATTTCTATAGATCTGAGACGCAAGGCTATCCAAACAGGCTTGAATATACCGTTTATTGTTAAAAACTGCGGTAATGATTGATATTTTTAACATCTTCTCCATCTCAATAATAAAAGTTCTCTAAATTATTGGTTTTAAAACTTTCTAAAAGTACGTATGGAATGTATCCATGTTACAAGATACTCCTAGATCATAAAAACGACCACTACCTTACACGTTATCCAGGATACTTTTAAACCACCAACTCATGGGGATATTCTGCTTGCAGCATCTTCGAATGTTTTGTCGATTTTAACAACCTATCTCCTCACATTTTGTATTCTATAATTTAGTTTAAATTAATACTGCTTTTGATCACCACTCTAAATCTTAAAAAATCCTCTTACCATCTTTCTAGCATCCTATTTAGCGCTCCAGTTACTCCCATATCTGCATTAACTTGTGCTCTATAACTATCTATTTCAGTGGCCTGATAAATGATATTATAAGGACTCCTAGTCCTGCGCGGAGGCCAATTTATTAGTATTTCTCAAGGCAAGATTACTGAGGTACCAGTCAGTTGTTCGATCTAATCCAAAATCCAATGTAACCCTTGGATTGTAACCTAAAGCGCAAACTTTTGAGATGTCAGGACATCTTCTAGAAGTCTGACCTTCAGGCTCTTTGCTAGCAACTATGCTAGCATCTCTTCCAATTAATGAAGCAATTTTAGTTGCTACTTGAGATATTGAGATCTCATCACTTGTACCAACATGATATATCTCACGATGACCACCTTTTTGGAAAGCGAGAGATGCTCCCTCTGTGAAGTCATCTATAAAACAAAACGCTCTAGTGTTAGAGCCATCGCCTTGGATGTCGAATGGCAAGATGCCCGTTTTAATGGAAGCATTCAACTCATGTGCTCGACAGATAAATTGAGGTATAACATGCTCCCAACCCATATCAGGACCGTAGACATTATGGGGTCGCACAACAACAACTTTATCAAAATTACTCAAACCGTAATTGAGTGCATACAACTCACTTATTATTTTCCCTCCTCCATAGGAATATCTTGGATTCAAGGGATCCGGAACCTTTAGTGAAACCGACTCGTTAGTTGGCACATGTTCAGGAGTTTGATAAACCTCACCAGAGCTCATTAACCAATATTGTCCGATATTATTCTTAAGTGCGGCGTCAATAGTATTGATAAGGCCTTTTAAAGCAATCTCTAAAATAAGTTCAGGTTTTGAATAGAAAAACTCTGTGCCGTTTATGTAAGCTAAGTGCGCTATTGCATCCATACCTTTACTAGCATGATTTACAGCGTCGAACTCTCTAACATCGCCTTGTATGAACTCAATTTCGTCCTCAACATCCGACAATCTTCGCATCTGTCCTCGCATGCCATTATCTAGCACTCTTAATGAATGTCCATCTTTGAGCCATTTTTTAACTAAGGAACTTCCTATAAATCCACTACCGCCTGTCACTAAAATTTTGATTTTAATCTCTCCTGATACCAGTATTGCCTAAAGATAAATATTTTATATTGGAACTCGTCGAAATGCTTCTTGCTGGGATCACATTCCAAAAGTCATATAAAATCCCATTCTCCGCCATGCTTGCCAATAAGACATCAAGATCGAGATCGCTATAACGTTTGTTGTTATTGGCAATTATAACCAGATCTGAATCTCTAAATGCCTCTGCTATTGACACCGATTTACGTCCAAAAAAAGACTCTAAGTCCTTATCTGAACATGCAAAATCTTGAACAACAATCTCTGCATCTGTGAATGCATTTGCTACATAATCCAGAACCAGTTTACTAGGTGTGCCCCGCAAGTCGTCGGTCTCAGGAATACCCTTGAATGCCATTCCGCACAGAGCTATTCTTATTTTTTCTATATCTTTTTGGATTGACGGAATAAGTTTTGATATCGCAATCCTCGGAAGATTTTCATTTAATTTCCGACCGGCACTAATCAGTGTTGGTTTGAAGTTATAGTCTGCTAATCCATGAGCTAAAATGTGAGGATCTTTCTCAAGACAAGGTCCTCCTACAAGACCAGGTTTTGCTATATTTGTTCTCGAGTATCCCAGATTACCTGCTTCTATCACCTCTTTGGAGTCCAAACCAACCGCCTCGCACATTGCAGCCACTTCATTACCAAAAGCAAAACTTAAATCACGGTAAGAGTTATCTAATAGCTTCACTAACTCTGCTGCCTCCAAACTACTTACCCTTATGGTAGTTGGAGTGATTGACTGGAAGAGCTGAGATGCAACCCAACCATCCTCCTCATTTCTTCCACCACAAATTTGTGGCAACGAATTTAACTCAGCTAAGGCATTTCCCTCAATTGTTCGTTCTGGACAAAATGCTAAATGAAA
>CACJVE010000044.1 GCA_902596775.1 uncultured SAR92 cluster bacterium | reverse complement strand
GTCAAAAACAGTTTTAGACATTAGAAGCTGATGATCTTGAAATACAAAACCAACCTGCCGCCTGTAAGCAGCAATTGATGAGCCTGATAGGCTAGCAACATTTACATTACTGACATAGATAGCGCCTTTAGTCGGACGCTCCGCTAACATAAGTAACTTTAATAGTGAGGTCTTTCCAGCCCCAGAGGCCCCGGTCAAAAAAACCATTTCGCCAACATCTAAGTTGAAATTTATGTTATTTAAAGCGGCAGTTCCTTGGGGATAAACTTTACTTACGTTGTCAACTTTAATCATAGACAGAACTAACTGCTTTCAAAGTCCACTAACGCATCGACAAAACTCTCTGCATCAAAAGGTTTCAAATCATTGATACCCTCACCAATACCAATGTATCGGATGGCAACAGGAAATTTCTTTGCAAGTGAGACCAGAATGCCACCTTTTGCAGTCCCATCTAATTTTGTTAGTACTAATCCTGTCACATTAACGGCTTTGTAAAATTCGGTCATTTGGCTTGTCGCATTCTGTCCAGTTGCAGCATCCAGCACTAATAAAACCTCATGAGGCGCCTCATCAGACAACTTTGAGGCAACTCGCTTAATTTTAGACAGCTCCTCCATTAAATTACTTTTGTTATGAAGTCGCCCAGCTGTATCAGCAATCACTACATCAATGCCTCTCGTCTTTGCTGACTGTATTGCATCAAAAACTACGGATGCGCTATCCGCTCCGGTTTGCTGCGCAATTACAGGCACGTCTATTTTGCTGCCCCAAATTTGTAGTTGCTCAACAGCAGCCGCTCTGTATGTATCTCCTGCTGCAAGCAATACGTTTAGCCCCTCAGATTTGAACTTATTTGCCAGCTTACCTATCGTAGTTGTTTTCCCCACCCCATTGACTCCAACGACAAATATTACAAAAGGTTTTTCAACTCCAGATATATCCTGCTCTGTCTGATTTTTGGACAAACGCTCTAACAAAAGATTTTTTAAAGCCATCTTTACAGCTTCACTATCTTTAAGCTCATTACGATTCATACTGAGTGTCAGAGACTCGATTATCTCATCTGTGGTTTCTGCACCAATGTCAGCCACAATAAGTGAAGACTCTAGATCCTCGAGAAACTCGGGATTGATCTCTCTTGGAACAGACAGCACGTCAGATAAACTATTCCGAGTTTTTTTAAGTGCCTGGCGCAATCTTTCTGAAATTGAGGGAGCGCTCTTCTCACCTTCACTTTGATCGGCTTTAGGTTCTACTTTTTTTCTTTTGAAAAATTTCACGGTATAAAGTTATTCTGCATCAAAAATGAAAATCTCATCGACATTTAATATTACATTTTATAAATTATTTTTCCTGTATCCTATCATCTACAAGAGTTTAAGTGTGTAAATCCAAATTAACGCGTTTGATGTGACTATGTCGAATAAAAACACGCTATCTAAAATAAAAATTATCGGGGGAAAGTGGAAGGGAACAAATCTCACCTTCTACGATGAGCCCGAACTTCGCCCTACTGGAAATAGAATCAAAGAAACTCTCTTTAATTGGCTTCAACCCAATATTCAAGGATCAATTTGTCTAGACTTGTTTGCTGGCTCAGGATGTCTTGGATTGGAGGCCCTATCAAGAGGCGCGGCTAAATGTGTAATGGTAGAAAAGAATAAAAGAGTCATAAATCATCTTGCCGAAAATATCGAGAAATTGAGTTCATCAACAGAATTAATTCATGATGATGCTTTAAACTATTTATCCTCCAAAGAACTCAGCAAAACATTTGATATTGTATTTCTTGATCCACCATTTGATTCGACCATTTATGAGCCTATCATGCGCGCTTTAGAGTTAAATCATTGGTTAAGTCACGATGCGCTAATTTACATAGAGGCTAGATCAGACTCATCAACGTTTCAAATTCCAGATAATTGGTTGTTATTTCGAGAGCAAGTCGCGGGAAATGTTCGCTATATGTTATATTCTCGACGCGAAAAGAAAAATATCCAAAACTGAATTGGCTAGGAGTGAGAATATGAAAACAATCGTGTATCCCGGCACTTTTGATCCCATAACCAAAGGTCACATTGATCTGGTGCAACGCGCATCAAGTTTGTTTGATAAAGTTGTTATCGCAATAGCAAGTAGTGATCGCAAAAATCCTCTTTTCTCACTCGCCGATAGAATCAAGCTCGCGGAGGAGTGCCTGGAGCATCTTCCCAATATCGAGATAAAAGGATTCGACTACTTGTTGGTAGATTTTGTCAAAGATAATAATGCTCAAGCTATTATGCGAGGCTTACGAGCTGTTTCGGACTTTGAATATGAATTTCAACTGGCTAACATGAATCGTGCACTTAATCCCGAAGTAGAGAGTTTATTCTTAACCCCTGCAGAAAAGTTCTCTTATGTCTCATCATCCTTAGTTAGCGAAATCGCATCTTTAAATGGTGACGTTAGCAAGTTTGTAACGCCAAATGTTGAGAATGCTCTAAAAGAAAAATTCAGCAATAACTAACCCTTACTGCTGACAACTCATGCAGAAGACGGAGCTTCTTTGACCTAACCTTATTTCTCGAAGTATCGAAGCACAGTTGAGACACTTTTCTCCTGCTCGTCCATATACATTTAATGATTGTTCAAAGTATCCTGGCTCACCTCTGCCATTAGTAAAATCTCGAAGGGTTGTACCTCCTTGTTTTATTGCCGCGGTTAATATGGATTTAATGTTTTTAGCCAACAACTCATAACGCTTTAAGGATATCCTACCTGCATGTCTGTTTGGCCGTATGCCACTTGAGAAAAGTGCCTCATTAGCATAAATATTACCTACTCCTACTACAATTTTACTGTCCATAATAAAAGCTTTGACTGAGAGTTTTCGGCCTTTAGATAAGCCCCATAAATAGCTGCCATCAAATGACTTTGAGAGGGGCTCAGGTCCAAGGCTATCCAATAATTTATGATCATCATTACTCCATAACCAGCATCCAAATCGTCTAGGGTCATGGTAAGTCAGCACATAATCATTGGATAAATACATTTGGACATGATCATGCTTTTTTAAAATATCCGACTCTGAAATTAATCTCAAACTTCCACTCATTCCAAGATGGATAAGAAATGAACCATGATCTAAGTCAACAACAATGTATTTCGCTCGCCTCTTAACAGTCTTGATAATGAGGTCCTTTACGATTGACTCGATTTGATCCGTTACAGGCCAGCGCAGTTGTTTATTTCGAACAACTATTTTTTTAATTCTCTGATTGACTAATAGTGGCGCTATACCAACGGCTGTCGTTTCAACTTCGGGTAACTCAGGCATAACTTAAATAGGGATAAAAATTTACACAAATGGTACTGCACTAATAATGCTAAAAATAGATCTAATCTGTTTAGGTAGTAATTTATTCTAAAAACAGTAAAATGTTGAGTCCTATCTTATAAACACAGACAGAGAGATTTGATGGCACTGGGCAAGAGACGAAGAAGCGAGGAAGAAAACGAAATTGATATGACGCCAATGTTGGATGTTGTATTTATTATGCTCATCCTTTTTATCGTTACCGCATCTTTTGTTAATGAAGTAGGACTTGATGTAAATCGACCTCCAACGTCCGATGCACCTCCGCCTGATTCTAGTGATACAAACATTGTTTTTAGAGTGTCTGAATCAAACGAGTTAATGCTTGAGGGAAGAAGGATCGACATTAGGTCAGTGAGAGCTAATGTCGAGAGACTTCATGCTGAAAAACCAGAGGCTGCGGTTGTAATCGCAGCTCATCCAAAGGCCAAGACCGAAATATTCGTAAAAATATCGGATCAGGCACGGGAAGCTGGTGTTTATAATATCTCGCTCGCCACTGTCGACGACTAACTAATCTAAAGAGTTCCAGGCAGCCAGGTAGCAATTGCTGGCCATATAGCTATCGCAATCAAGACGAGAATTTGAATCAAGATAAAGGGAATAACGCCCCTATACATATCTGATGTTGCTAAACTTGGTGGCGCAACCCCGCGCAAATAAAATAAAGCAAATCCAAAGGGCGGCGTTAGAAAAGATGTTTGTAAATTAATTGCAATCATCACACCAAGCCAAACCGGATCTAAGCCCATCGCCAAAAGCACAGGACCTACGATCGGCACGACAACAAACGTAATCTCAATAAAGTCTAAAATAAATCCAAGAATAAAAATCACAATCATGACTATTAATGTCGCGCTAAAAACACCACCTGGAAGGCTCTCGAAAAAATTCTCTACTAAAGTATCGCCACCAAAACCACGAAATACCAATGAAAAAATCGCAGCACCAATCAATATGAAAAACACCATTGAGGTTACTTGTACCGTATTTCGAGCAACCTCATTCAGGGTCTCACGAGTCAACTTACCCTTAGCCACTGCTAGCAAGGTTGCCCCGAATGCACCAACACCAGCAGCTTCAGTCGGTGTTGCCAATCCTCCTAGAATCGACCCCAGGACAGCGATGATTAACATTATGGGAGGAAAGAGATTTTTCACAGCCTTTGATAGGTCGACTGGGTTATTGCTTTGACTTGAAGCTAACGCTTTTACTGAATGTGAAGTGGCTAGAATATAAACGCAGTACAAACATACCAAAAGCAAACCCGGGACAATGGCACCTAAAAATAAATCTCCAATAGAGACTGTTTTGGGTGTAAATATACCCATGCTAAGTTGAGCTTGTTGATAGGCGTTAGATAAAGTATCACCAAGTAATACCAAAGCAATTGATGGGGGTATGATTTGTCCAAGGGTTCCAGTTGCAGCAATAAGTCCAGAGGCTTTTGCTGGATGATAGCCTCGCTCTAGCATTGTCGGTAATGACATTAATCCCATCGTGACTACCGTCGCACCAACAATACCCGTGCTTGCTGCCAAAAGAGCACCCACTAATATAACTGATAAACCAAGACCACTTCGAATGCCCCCAAATAAATCGGCCATGCTAGATAATAAATCCTCTGAGAGCTTTGACTTCTCAAGCATGACACCCATGAAAATAAATAGCGGGACTGCCACTAAGGTGGTGTTTTCCATAATCCCGAATAGCCGATTTGGGAAAGCTGCCAAATAAGCCATATCGAACAGTCCAAATAAGGCACCGAGCAATGCAAAGAGAAAGGACACCCCTGCTAATGTGAGTGCAACTGGATAACCTGCAAGAAGACACAGACATACTGCCAGAAACATGACGAAAGGTAATAATTCAATCATATGTGCATCACTATTTAATGTCTTGATTCAAGGATGGAGTTTCGGATCTGGACAGCACTAGTAGATTTTTTAGCATGATGGTCAGTCCTTGCAGAATAAGAAGGCTTGGCATAACAAGCATCAGGCTCTTGAGAAGATAGACAAACGGCAGGCCATTATTCTCTTTTGAGGTTTCCAGAATACTCCAGCTTGCGACAACATAATCAAAGCAAACCCACAAAATAAAAATACTTATAGGAAGCACAAAGAAAATTCCGCCGATTAAATTAACTAAGGCTTTCTTTTTTTGCGAAAAATCACGATAGAAAATATCCACTCTCACATGACCATCTTGCTTAAGGGTA
>CACJVE010000043.1 GCA_902596775.1 uncultured SAR92 cluster bacterium | reverse complement strand
ATTTTAGATTAATCGAGCCTGTATTCTTCTCCACTTCTCAAGTGGGTCAAATTAGTCCTGATATTGGGCAGTCGACTGATAAGCTGCATGATGCAAATTCCCTAGAAGAGCTTGAATCGATGGATATAATCTTGAGTTGTCAAGGGAGTGAATTCACGGAAAATATTCATCCACAATTGAGAAAAACTGGATGGAAGGGCTATTGGATTGATGCTGCGTCATCCCTCAGGAAATCTAATTCATCAATCATAATTCTAGATCCAGTAAATCTAAGTCGAATTGAGCATGCCATCAAAATTGGAGTAAAAGATTTCGTAGGCGGAAACTGCACGGTAAGTTTGATGCTTATGGCAATAAATGGACTTTTTTGTGAAAAGCTCATCGACTGGGTGAGTTCTATGACCTATCAGGCTGCATCAGGAGCTGGAGCATCATCAATGGAAGAACTGGTTAAGCAGATGTTTCAAATAGGAAAATTTACAAATATTGACTTTAGTAAGCTACCCTCCGCAATATTGGGTTTGGATAAACAAGTCACCCAATTTATGAATGGGAATGAAATTGCTAAAGAAAACTTTGGTTATCCATTAGCTGGAAACGTGCTTCCGTATATAGATAGCGAACTGAGCAATGGTCAGAGTCGTGAGGAGTGGAAAAATCAATTTGAGACCAATAAAATTTTAGGGACCACTGATAAGCCAATCCCTTTGGACGGAATTTGTGTGCGCGTTGGGTCAATGAGATGCCACAGTCAAGCTCTTACAGTCAAATTAAATAAATCTGTTGCGATAAATGAAATTGAGAATTTGATTGAAAACTCGAATCCTTGGGTGAAGCTTGTTCCGAATACGAGAGAACACTCATTGAGCGAACTTACGCCGAGCGCGGTTGCGGGTAAGCTTGATATTCCTGTTGGAAGATTGAGAAAAATGAATATGGGCGAACAATATCTGTCAGTTTTTACATCAGGTGACCAACTTTTGTGGGGTGCATCTGAGCCTTTGCGGAGAATGCTGAAGATTATTGTTCAAAAAGGATGTTAAAAAACCTTGATGTATAGGATTAATGCCAAGCTATCTATTCGAGTATCTTTGTCCGGAGTAAAGAACGGGATGACTTTTATATTTTTATTTATTTTATTAATGACATCCCAATCTTATGCTAAAGGAGATAAAAGTGAGTATTTGGTGCGAGAAGGAGAGACGCTATGGAGCATTGCTGAAGGAATGGAAAGCAAAGATATCTCCGTCTGGCAAGTTATGGATGGAATATATAAATTCAATAAGTTTTCGTTCGAAAAAAACGATCCGACACAAATTATAGAGGGCATTCGATTGTTGATTCCTGAAGTTAGTTTTTTGAAAGAGCAGGACGGTCTCTTCGTAGCGAACCTTTCAGAGATAGAAAAATACTCAGTTTCAGATAATGACGATGGTTTTAGTGAATTTTTTGATTCTTCAACAGAATCTATTAAAGAGCAAGACGAGAATATTCAAATACCATATTTCATCGCTAATGACCCGATCACAGATCCTTCACAGGTTGATCCAGAATCTACCAAATTAAGTCTAGTCTCTGAGGCTCTATCAAAGAATGAGGCAGAAATTAAGCAACTTAATAGTGAGCTGAAGTTAATAAAAGAGGAATTGGCGAAAAAAACAATCGTGATACAAAAATTTGAAACCGAAAAAAAAGTTGAGAGCGATAAAACTAGTATAGAGAAGTGGTTGATTTATGGTGAGTCTAAAATGCTTTTGAGCCTCATCTTACTAGTCACAATCCTATATTTTCTAAGAAGGGTATCTTATTCTAAGACAATTACTAATGCTCAAGTTAATGGTCATTCATCGAGCTCTAAAGATTTAAGTAAACAGGAATCACTAGAAAATGAGTTTGAAGAAATAGATGCGCTTGAGATAAAAATGAGTCTAATAAGATCTTTAATTGATGATAATGAAGATGATGCCGCTAAAGAAGTATTGAAAGAATTAATTTCAGAATCGGTAGGCAAGGATAAAGAGACTGCTCAAGCAATGTTGAAAGATTTGGAAAAATCATAGGTTCTGGATAAATACACTAAGCATTTATGACAAGTTCTGAATGGCAGTATAAAACTAATTGCAATGTTCCTGCGAGTTGTCAGCTTCCTCGGGGGTTAAAGAGAGTAGCTGCTATTTTGTCTTATAATGGCAAAGATTTTTGTGGGTTCCAGAAACAAAATCATTCACCATCGCTTCAAGAGAAGATCGAGAAAGCTTTTTCTTACGTTGCGAATCAAAAAATTATAGTTAGTTGCGCTGGCAGAACAGATACTGGTGTTCATGCAACTCATCAAGTTATTCATTTTGATACCTCTGCGGATAGAACTGAAGAGAATTGGTTAAAGGGTGTTAATAGAGAATTGCCTGATTCAATCTCGCTTATATGGATCAATAAAGTTTCGCCACATTTTCACTCTAGGTTTAGTGCAATAAGTCGTTCATATCGTTACATAATACTGATCCAGAGATTGAAACCAGTTATGTTAAATCACGAATTGTATTGGAGGGATAAGCCTCTATTACTAGATGAAATGCAACGAGCATGCAGTCACCTGCTAGGTGAGCAGGATTTCTCTGCTTTTAGAGCAAGTGGATGTCAGTCGCACTCCGCATATCGAAATGTAAAATCAGCGAATATAATGCAGCTCAATAGTTTTATTATTTTCGATATAACAGCAAATGCATTTTTACTTCACATGGTAAGAAATATTATGGGCGCATTGATTTCAGTTGGAGAAGGTAAGAATAACTCGATGTGGATGAAGTTATTATTGAGATCTAAAGATAGGACATTGGGCCCAGCAACTGCGGCGCCAAATGGCCTTTATCTAGTGAATGTTGAATATCCTGAAAGGTATCAAATACCAGATTTAGAGAAAGGACCATTGTTCATTGAGAGTGAAAGATATGATCGATAAGGGAATTAAAACAACTAAAATAAAAATTTGTGGAATTACATCGACTGATCAAGCTGAGATGGTATGTAAATTCGACATTGATGCGATTGGAATTGTTTTATATAAAAATAGCAAAAGATATGTCCGATTGGAGGAAAGTCATGAAATCATGGATTCAGTTAGTAAAAAAATATCGACTGTTGCACTTATGGTAAATCCTGCTCAAAATGAAGTGGAAAAAGTTATAGAGGTGCTAAAGCCTGACTTCATTCAGTTTCATGGCGATGAGTCTTCTTATTTCTGCAATCAATTTAAATATCCATTTATCAAGGCGATCCGTGTCCATTCGGAGTTAAATCTCATCACCTCTATCCAAGATTTTAAAGCAGAGGGAGGATTTTTATTTGACGCTTGGCATCCTACAAAATATGGAGGTACTGGAGAAACATTTGATTGGAATTTATTGCCAAAAAAACTTTCGGCACCATTAATACTAGCGGGTGGTTTGAATTCAGATAATGTGGGAAAAGCAATAGCAGAGCATAAACCATATATGGTTGATGTTAGTGGAGGTGTTGAGAACTCGCCTGGATTAAAAGATGAATGTATGCTGGCCGACTTTGTCGAGAGTGTTAAATTGGCTGATATATCAGCATATGCCTAGGTACATGATAGTATAACGAATTGGATAAAACGATTTTATAAAATATGAACTGGCTTGATAGAATAAGACCAAAAGGGCTGACTACTTCTAAAACTGAGAAGGGCAATTCAGTTCCTGAGGGTTTATGGAAGAAATGCATTAAATGCCAGTCCCCTTTATATCGGCCCGAACTCGAGAGAAATTTGGATGTATGTCCTAAATGTGGTTACCACATGCGAATTGGTGCACGCCGTAGAATAAATATCTTTTTAGACGAGGATGGGATTCGTGAGATCGGTCAAGATATTGAAGCAATTGATAGATTGAAATTTAAAGATGTAAAAAAATATAAAGACCGCCTCTTGGAAGCTCAGAAGCATACTGGTGAGCGAGACGCACTGATAGCAGTATCGGGTAATTTAAAATCTTTGCCCGTTATCGTTTGTTCGTTCGAATTTTCTTTTAATGGAGGTTCTATGGGATACGCTGTGGGCGAAAAGTTTGCTCTAGCAGCCAAAAAAGCGCTTGAAGAGAGAAAACCACTGATTTGCTTTTCAGCATCTGGAGGTGCCCGGATGCAGGAAGCGGTGATCTCATTAATGCAAATGGCAAAAACTAGTGCGGTTTTAGAAAAAATGAGAATTGCAGGGATACCCTATGTATCAGTGATGACTGATCCAGTATATGGTGGAGTGTCAGCAAGCCTCGCCATGCTAGGAGATTTAAATATCGCTGAACCCGGTGCACGAGCTGGTTTTGCAGGACCAAATATTATTGAACAAACAGTTCGCCAAAAATTACCAGCGGATTTTCAGAAAAGTGAGTTTTTGCTAGAAAAAGGCCAAATTGACATGATTATTCCAAGAAATGAATTGCGCCAAAGACTTCACAAAATGCTTTCGATACTCACTGATAGTATGAGATCTTTGCGTGATTAATCACTCGCTTGAAGAGTGGCTAGAGTTTATAAATAAGAATCATCCTCTCGAGATTGAACTCGGTTTGGAGAGGGTTAGTGTCGTTTGGTCAAGAATTCGGAGAGAGCTCGGTGTATACAGAGTTGCACCATTTGTCATCACCGTCTCTGGAACGAATGGTAAAGGTTCTACTGTAAAATGTATCGAAGAAATTCTTTGCATCAGCAATCATTCATTCGGATCATTTACTTCACCGCACATCTTTAAATTTAATGAACGAATCAAACTAAATGGTTTAGCCGCACTTGATCGCGATATCGTAGAAGCTTTCGAGCTCATTGAATCCTTAAAAGGTGAAATAAAACTTACCTATTTTGAATTTAATACGTTGTGTGCATTAATAATTTTCTCAAAAAATAATCTTGATTTTGTGATCCTTGAGGTAGGCCTGGGAGGCCGACTCGATGCAGTGAATATAATCGACGCAGATTTAGCTATCTTAACGAGCATCGGTCTGGATCATAAGGATTGGTTGGGTAACACTAGACTTGAGATTGGCAGAGAGAAATTGGGTATTGCTAGAAAAGGCAAACCACTGTTAATAGGCGAGCATGACTTACCTAAAGGTTTGAATGGTTATATATCTGACATTGGAGCAGATTCGTATTTTGTCAACAAAGACTTTTTTTTAAGTCCAAATTCAGCTCATTCAAAAGAATTAAAAATAACATTAAAAGAGAAGCTCCATACTTTTGGTATCTTAAAAGATACAAGTATTCTGAGCATCAATAAAGCTCTTGCAATTCAGGCACTAAGTCTCACCGGAATTCCAATTGAGAACAACGAAATTTTAAAGTCATTGAATCAAGCAACTTTAGAGGGACGGCAACAATCTAAAATTCATAACCAAATAAACATTCTTTTTGATGTTGCTCATAACGCCGAAGCGGCCGAAGTGCTTGCGAAAAATATTGAGTCAAATGGTAAAACATACGCCGTTGTCTCGATTCTGGGAGACAAGGACTGGGATTCTATAGTTGACAAGCTTGATGATACTTTTGATTATTGGTTTATCGGAAGAATTACTGATAATGATAGAGCGGCAGATCCTAACGTGCTTTTGGATTTTGTTAGATCTCGTGGACTGAGTGGGAAAGTTTTTGAAAGTATGGAGATGGCATTTCAAAACGCTTATAATCTGGCAACTCCTAATGATCTAATAGTTGTATTCGGCTCATTTTCCTGTGTGGCGTCTGTTATGAAATTGATTGAGATTCAACCGAAGTGAAAGTAAAAGTCAAAGTCAAAGATTGGGTGTTTGGTGCCGTCGCGATACTATTGATTATACTTTTGATTTTGTTGGTCAAGCGCGATATTTCTGATTCGAGTGATTATAGCCAACAGACGATGATACCGAGTGCTCCCCTAAATTTTCTCGAGCTGGAGGTTAGTAGTGCATTTAATGACTTAGTTAAAACCAATGTGCTTAGTGAAAAATTTCCGGATTCGTACTATAAAAACACAACAAATCAAGTCGATTTATCCCATGGATTAAGTGAAACCGGCTTGCCTATTTTTTGGCAACTTGAGTTAGGGATATTTAACTCTGAAGACGAAGCTCAGAAATTGGCA
>CACJVE010000042.1 GCA_902596775.1 uncultured SAR92 cluster bacterium | reverse complement strand
AGTAGAACTTCTGAAAAGCAAATCAAGCCTTCATGAACCATCGCGAGTAATATTTATTAGTTCAGTTGCAGCAAGCATTGTGGTACCAAGTGTTTTGGCTTACTCCTCCAGCAAAAAGGTTCTAGAACATTTAACTTCGCAATTAGCACTCGCCCTAACGGATGATTTCATACGAGTAAACGCAATAGCACCTGGGAGATTTTATTCAGAGATGACGAGAAGAGCTTGGCAAGATCCTGAAGCCGAGTCATTCAAAGCTGAACTTGAGCGAATACCTGCACATAGGTACGGTGATCTTGAGGACATGGCGGGTGTCGCAACAATGCTTTGCAGTCGAGCAGGTGCCTATTTTCATGGAGAAGTTCTTAATCTAGACGGCGGATACCGGCTAAGACATTAAAAATGATCTTAAAAAGTCTATTTATTTTAATTATCTCTTTCACTCCCCTTCTTTATGCGGGAAATATGTCCATCCAATCCTGGAATATCGATGGTGAAGTTCGAACAGCACACGTTTTTACTCCAGATCTAAACCAGTTGAATGGACTACCATTAGTTTTTGTTTGGCATGGTAATGGTGGGACGGCATCGCGGTTTCTAGACCGATTTCCATTACATAGGGTTTGGCCAGAAGCCATAGTTGTCTACCCTCAAGGCTTGAAGTCCAAAGCACCTTATGACGTGAATGGTGACAGAACCGGCTGGCAATATAATATCGGTGACCATAACGATAGGGATTTGAAGTTTTTCGATATTATGCTCAAAGAGTTTAAAAAAAATAATAACATTAATGCAAATCAAATTCATTGCACCGGATCCTCAAATGGTGGCAGCTTCACCTATTTATTAATGCAAGCACGGCCAAATATTTTCGCATCAGTTACTCCAGCAATATCGGGACATATTGGCCGAGAGCAAATTGATAAACTAAACTTGCCAGAGATTCCAATTTTTCATATTACTGGATATAAAGAGAGAAGTTATATGCAACAAAAGAATCTAGTTATGAAGATCTTAACTGAAAGAGCGAGTAATCCTCCCAAACCTTGGAACAACATCGATGGTGCAAATTTTTATGAAAGCGAAAAAGGCGACGTGGTTTGGTATTTACATGCTGATGACCACAGATGGAGAACCAAAGACACCCAATTAGTAGCTGATTTTTTTAAGACTTATCCCAAGCATCGTAGTTGAAAACTTCTAAATTAATTAAAGGTGTCTTCAAACTTCATAAAACGCCTTTCAAGCTCAATTTGCGTGAACGCTTTTTCATTATTTGCTAAAAACGAACTGCAGCTTTCTGACATCTTATTTTCTGGCTCATAATCCTTGCAAGGTTTAACTAGAATTCCGCTCGAAGTGTCAAGGAAAATAGATTCTCCTTCAAGAAAGCTATATTGGAGAGAGTTTCTTGATAATGTTTTTAGCGTTTTATATGAGATGTCAAAAGTCTCTACAGCCTTTTGATACTCGTGAGTTAGATCAATGCGGGATACACCCTCATCATCGGTAGAAAGTGCAATGGGCACAGAATTTTCCATATATATATTCAATGGGTGATCTTTACCTGAAACTTCAAGGATTACCTCGTTACTAGTTAGATTAATCTCGACTAGGATTTCATTTTCCGCCATGTAGTCTAGGAGCACTGAAACCTCTTTATCATGCATTATATCAATTCCATGCCCGATTCGAGAGGCTCCCGCTTCAAAAATTGCGTCTCTTATATGCCATCCGAGGTGCTTTGGAGGAACTAATCCAAGAACAAGCTCTCCGGCATGCAGGGTTATAGAATCTTTTTGATCTGGGAAATAATTACTGATTTCCTTAATAAACTGCATATGTTTTTTGTAATCCCTCAAGGAAACACTATTGTCCTCTGGAGCTACGAAATTTAATCCAACTATCCTCTCATCGGCTTTCATCAATTTAAATGCAAGCAATGTTTGGGCATATACCTGCTCAATTGTTAATGTCCGAATTACTTGAGCAAGGTACCTTACCTTTATATTGCAGCCATTTCCTGAATCCACCTTGGCATCAAAACCACAATTTAAAATCTCTCTCTGTCTGGTCTCAATCTGATCTAATGTCTGGATGACATCTTTTGCAATCTTATCCACCTCGAAATGATCTAGCCTGTCACCAAAATCATTTCTTAAGTCAGTATTTGAAGCTGCAACACTGGCAACCTCAAACATTCCGAGACTCTGCATTAACTCTAGATATAATATATTTTGGGTTGAGGCTCGAGACGTTACTTCAGCAAGCATGTCTCCGCGTCTACCCTCCGCGGCAATAAAAAAACGATCGAATGTTGAAAAGAATTGATCATGACCGGAAATAGATCTTGTCTGATAATTTCGAGTAGACATTGCATCAATCGCTGAGTCGACATTTGGTAATTTTTCATCAAAGCCGACTTGGTAGTAATTTAAAAAATCTGCAACTAATACGGACTTTGGCGCATCACATGGTGGCAAGAGTATTTTATATTGCTCTAAATCGATACACTTCCCATCTTCTGCGGCCCATCCCAAGTAAGACTCCGCGTATATTGCTCCAGTTAAATGATTATGGATGTCGCCACCCTTCGGGAATGACTTTAGAAACTGTCGAAGCAAAATAGGATCATCTCTAACCAATTCAAAATGGGCCTCAACATTACTTTTGCTATTTATACAGCTTGATAAAGTGATGAGAAGAAACAGAGAAAAAACTACGTTGTTTATTGCCTTCAATACCCTACAACCTTAATAACAAAATAATCAAAACTGACAATTTCTTCAGCTACCTGGAGGAGTATCTTTAAATTTCGTCCAGTTGCTTACTAACTCATCAACTACTGTAGATCCCACTAAATATATGTTCTCCAAAGATGCTTCCATAGCGGCATACTCTTCATTTTCTACCAGCAGATTTTCAGCAGCAGTCAATCCAGGAGGTTGCATCGTGAAATTGCTGCCTCCTCTCAAAACAAGAAGTCTCTCTACATCCACCTTATCTATTTTATCCAAGTACTCTAGGGCTTGGTATGTCCCGGTATCCTCCATTGCTGAAGTATAAAAATTCGTTGCGCCATCTGACCAATATGCAACCCAGTCATTTGCCCACTTGTTCTTCAAAACGCCATGCCAGAATGTCATAGCAGCAATATGACCTCCTCTCAAAACAAACGGAGGTTTCATAGCTTTTGGATGGTTAACATACAAATTTCTGTGCTTGAGGAGGGATTCTCCATCTCTAAGCTCTAAATCTTTTGTTAAATAGAAAGCCCAGTCTCGAAGATCCTCATTAGCTTTAAACACCTCACCTATGGGATTTGGCTTATTAACGTCATATGGCTCTTTTGAAAAAAGTGGGAAAAAACCTGTATCCCAATCTTCAGGTATCTCTCGAGCATCAATCTCATAGCCTAGGTCTCCATCTACAAGAAATGACGACCAGACAACCGAACCAATCGACGCATCCTCGGGATCAATCCCTGCTATTCCCGCCACTAACCAATACGCATTAGATAAATCAAATCTATCATCCAGACCTAGGGCCATTGTGGCGGTAGCCGATTTTGCTGTTCCCATACCGGTGACCATACCAAGAACTTGTGTTTCTGGATTGTAAAAAAGATCGTGATGAGAATGCGGAAAGTCGAATTTTTGATCTAATTTTTGTCTTGTCTTCCAAAGTTGAAACTCTCCAGGATCATCACCCTCATCTTCTCCGATTTCAAACATGGTGACTACGACGACCCTGACTGGCACCTTATCTTGTGACGTCAAATCAACAATATTTTTAGAACAGCCAGTCAAAAGTAAGAATGTAGGAAACAAAATTGCAAAAAATGAATGGAGTTTGAAATAATCAAATTTCATATTTAAAGTCCAGTTAATTGATATTGTATGCGGTCAAACACGATAAACATTGCTAAAGGGTTGAACCCATTGCATCGCGTGAATTCAAAAAATAACACTACTCCATGTTTCAGCTGATATCAATTAATTTGTCCTCAGATTTGATCAAAAAAATTTCAGTCACCTTGTTAGTGCAAAAAATCTACAGGTATGTTTGGCTTTCTATTAATCTCAACGGTCAGTGTAATGATACTTGCAGGACCACGCGCCCTACAAATGATTGGCCAGGATATTCAAGTATTTCATTTACTGTCGAAAACGAACAAAAATGGGGTACCGTTCATCGCAATATTTACGCAACTCGCAATTACGTTGTTCCTAATCATTACCTCTTCGTTTGAAGAAATCATTCTTTTTTCAGGTATCCTTTTAGCACTCAACTCCTTGGTAACAGTATTGGGAGTATACAAGTCAAGGAAAGAGTTTGCAGATCATACATCAAATTTCACAATGCCTTTCTACCCAGTTCGAGTAATAGTTTACTCATCTATTATTGGTATAACTCTTTTTTATTTAATATTTGAGAGACCAGTTCAGGTATTTAGCAGCGCGGTTTTAATAGCAGTAGGCTTCGTTCTATTCATCCTTGATAATAGATCAAGGTAAAAGATTACGGACAAAAAAAAACAGAGCTAAGCTCTGTTTTTTAAATTTAATCCGAGTTCCCCAGGCGTCTAAAGCGAGATTTCTCTTTAGCTCCTCGGGTGGTATCTCTTCACCCTTGGTGGGTCGTAAAGCTCTCTTTTTGCCGGCGCTCTACAACGCTTTCTTCCTGAGGACTCTCCTTCCAACTTCCCTCGCATTCCCTTCTGCAGTTGTTCCTGCGTCAGTCGTTGTCAGTTGTTATTTATATTAGCAAAATAAAACGCCATGTCAACTAAAAATGTAAAAAAAAACACTTTTTCTTACACTTTTTTTAAATAAAATCCAACATCTGATAGTTATGGATCTTTCTTTATAATCTACTTTAAGTGCAGAAGGTCATTTCTAAATAATGACTTATTTTTTTTGATGCTTATAATAATTCAAAATGCTCCGGGAACCGACGCTTTGGTTACACATTTGATACCAAAACTCTTAATTTTTATTTTATTCAGCTTTCTAACTGTAACTCTCCAATCGAATACCCTTGAAAGCGATAAAATCACCAACGCCAAAACCTATGTTTTTGTGCATGGCGCTGGCGGAGGTGGATGGGATTGGAAGCTACTTGATAAATTATTAACACATAGAGGTCACAACGTTCACAGAATCACTCTTACCGGCCTTGGAGAAAGAGCTCACCTCTTAAGCGCGTCCATAAACCTAACCACGCATATCAGTGACGTCACAAACACAATCGTATTTGATCGACTGAAAAATATCGTACTAGTCGGACATAGCTATGGAGGAATGGTAATAACTGGTGTAATGAACAAATTGCCGGAAACGATTCGGCACGCTGTTTTCTTGGACGCAGCCGTTCCCAAACATAACATGTCAGCAGTTGAATTTTGGCCGAGTATTATAAAACACCAGTTAAGGGATGGATTGGTTTACTTCTCTTGGTTAAAACCCAATAGCCTTCCACCTCATGATGTACCTCAATCTCTTGCCTCTTTCACCGAACCTGTTGAATTTAACAACGAATTAGCACATAACATCCCTGCAACTTACATTGAGTTCGCTGATAATGTAGAGGAATTCAATAGTGATACATCTGTGAGCAAATCATGGGAGATAGCAAAATCACGGGGGTGGTCTTTAATTGCGATTGAAAGCGATCATAATGCTCAGCGTTCGAATCCTGTTTTGTTAGCAAATCTCTTAGAGAATATTAGCGAATAAGCAAGAAAATACTCTACAAAACATACCTCAAGCTTAATTTATGAAACAAAGATAGTAGTTTTGAAGATATCGTCTATAATCGCCGCTTTCGAAGCGTGGATAACATCAATGCTAACAAATAACCTTAGAAATATTGCAATAATTGCGCATGTTGACCATGGTAAAACTACACTGGTGGACAAACTGCTGAGCCAATCGGGAACGCTCGATAGAAAAACGATTACATCAGAAAGATTGATGGATTCTAATGATCAAGAGAAAGAGCGAGGGATAACGATACTCGCCAAGAATACAGCTATTAATTGGCAAAACTTTCGCATCAATATCGTTGACACTCCTGGACATGCGGACTTCGGTGGAGAGGTCGAGCGAGTGCTATCGATGGTTGATTCTGTCCTTCTGCTAGTTGATGCTGTTGACGGCCCAATGCCACAGACCCGATTTGTGACTCAAAAAGCTTTTGAGAGAGGCCTATGTCCGATAGTTGTAATTAATAAAATAGATAGACCAGGAGCCAGGCCTAATTGGGCAATGGATCAAGTATTTGACTTGTTCGATAACTTAGGTGCGACTGATGAACAGCTCGACTTTTCTGCAGTCTTTACATCAGCTATCAATGGGGTAGCTGGATTAGATTGT
>CACJVE010000041.1 GCA_902596775.1 uncultured SAR92 cluster bacterium | reverse complement strand
ACAATGCCACCTCGGCCAACAGGGCGATGGCCAGGCAAGCGGGTTATGATCTAGACCAGCTGTGTGGTGAGATAACAGCGGTAGGCGCTCCCAAACTGGTTGTTGAGGCGCCTGTTCCGGTTGCTAGAGACACCGTGTCATCCTCAGAAGATATTTCTGTTGCTGTTGCTCCGGTTGCTGTTTCAGGAGTCGGGACTACCGCTCCAGCATCCGCACTAAAGCCATTTGGCTATGATCTTTTCGCTAACGCGCCATCGACCTATGCCCCTGCCGCCAGTATTCCTGTGTCGGGGGATTATCTCTTGGGTCCTGGTGACACGCTGGATATTCTGTTTTATGGCAAGATTAATAATTCTTTCTCTTTAGATATCAATCGTGAGGGATTTGTGGATTTTCCAGAGCTAGGTCCAGTTGGTCTGGCTGGTTTGACCTACGCTGAGGCCAAAGAGATGCTCCAGTCTCGGATATCTGCACAGATCATTGGTACCCAAGTCAGTATTAGTATGGGGTCTCTTCGCTCTATGCAAATCTTTGTATTGGGTGAGGCGTTTAAGCCTGGAGCTTACACCGTGTCCTCACTCTCCACGATCACTCATGCCTTGGTTAGCAGCGGCGGTGTAAGCGATATTGGGTCCCTGCGAAATATTCAACTTAAGAGGCAAGGAAATCTCATCGCGACCCTAGATCTATATGATCTCTTGTTGTCCGGAGATACGAGCAAGGATGTCAGGGTTCAGGCGGCTGACGTGATTTATATCCCAACGGTTGGTGACTTGGTATCGATTGAAGGTCAGGTATTAAGACCCGCGATCTACGAGCTGAAGGGTGGGGAGTCTGTGAGAGATTTGGTTAGTCTGGCGGGTGACTTAGGTCCGAAGGCTTTTTCGGCAAGCATAAGGTTACAAAGAATCAATGATGATGGCTTCATGACCGTTATGGACCTGAGTTTTAATAAATCTAAGGACAGAGCTATTGCTTTGCAGGCCGGGGACCATTTAGTTGTTGACGCGATTACAGAATACAAGAAGGACATTGTCACTGTTTCTGGTGCTATTCGCCACGGCGGCGAGTTCGCTTGGCGCGAAGGCATGAAAGTGTCTGAAATTATTTCTGACAGGGCTAACCTAAATCCTGATGCGGATTTGGACATCTCTTTATTAATACGAGAGTTGGATAATAGTGTCGACATTGATGTCATGATCTTCGAGCTAGGCAATGTCTTCTCTGACCCTTCCAGTAAAGATAATCTTCAACTCGAGTCTCGAGATAGGATCATTGTCCTTTCTAACTACCAGGACAGGGCTGACGCCATTGCTCCGTTTATTGCTAATTTAAAGCGCCAAGCTAGTGTTGGTGAGTTACCCAAAGTCGTGCGATCAGGCGGAACTGTTAGGTACCCCGGAGAGTACCCTCTAGCAGAGGGGATGACTGTTCAAGATCTTATTAGACTATCTGGTGGTTTAATAGAATCTGCTTATTCTCTGTCAGCGGAGATCTTTAGATTAGATCTTTCGGACCCAAACAAGGCAGTGACTTCAATCATTGTGTCAGACCTCACGAGTCAATTCTCCTCAAGTTTGAAGGCTTCTGATTATGTTGAGTTTAGAACTGTCCCAGAATTCAGGGATTCTGAGATCATCACACTTGAGGGAGAGTTTGTTTTCCCAGGTACTTATGTCTTTGAGAAGGGAGAGTTGCTAAGCTCTGTTATTCAGAGGGCGGGTGGTTTTACTAACGAGGCCTTTATTGATGGTTCAGTCTTCTTGAGGGAGTCTCTGGCACAGCGTGAGCAGCAGGAAATTGATAGGCTTATAGATATATTGAATGATGAGCTTGCGGCCATTACCCTCAGGAACGCAAACTCTGATATGGCGATTGATGATGGAGCAGTCGCCGCGCAGAGGGCTGCACTTGAGTCATTATCAAACTCGGTTGCAACGGGTCGTTTGGTGGTCCCTCTGTCAGATATCATGGCGTACCGATCTGCGGACGTGGTCCTGAAGGATGGTGATCGTTTGATGGTGCCTAAGTTCAGTCAAGAGGTGACTATACTGGGTGAGGTAAGACGTCCCACGTCCTACCTATTTGATCCAAACTTTAGTCAGTCGGACTATATTGAGCAGAGTGGCGGGTACAAGGACAGCGCTGACAAGGGCGATATATATATCGTCAAGGCTGGAGGCGAGGTGATCATGCCAAGGAGGGGGCTCTTCAAGTTCAGGTATGTAAAGAATAACATCGATCCGGGTGACACTATTGTCGTGCCAATTGATGCAGATGACACAGTGCTGCGTGGTATACCGCTTTTATCTGAGGTATCAACCATTGTTTATCAGCTCTCACTCGGTGCTGCAGCGGTTAAATCGTTTACTAATAATAACAATTGATAGGCATAGTGAGCTAAACCTTTAAAAGGACCCTAGTTTGGATAGTAAAAGTGCAACTACTAATGAGTATGACGATGAGATAGACCTCAGGGAGTTGTTTGGTATTCTATGGTCTGGCAAAATCAAGATTATAGTGATCACGGCTATCTTTGCTGTGGGTTCGGTATTATTCGCCCTTTCAATACCCAATCAGTATAAGGCGACGGCGCTATTGGCACCAGCCCAGTCCGATAGTGGTGGCCTGTCAAGCGCGTTGGGTCAGTTGGGTGGCCTTGCATCCCTTGCTGGGGTCAGTATCGGTGGTGGAGAGAGCAGCCAGTCCAAGATCGCTCAGGAGATCATGAAATCCTGGAGCTTTGTTGAAACATTTATTTCTGACAATGATCTTGAGGTTGAGGTCTACGCTGCTGAGGGCTGGAGTAGGGACTCTGGTGTATTGAAAATCGATGATGATATTTATGACACATCTCAACAATCTTGGTTAATTGAAGATGATGATACTGGTGAGCTTCGACCACCCACTAGCTGGGAATTATTTGAACGCTTCGAAGAAATGTTATCAGTATCAGAGGACAAAAAGTCAGGCTTGGTGTCGGTGTCCATCGACTACTACTCACCACAGATGGCAAAAAAGTGGTTGGATAGGTATGTCTCTGCCATTAACGAGCACATGCAGTCACGTCAGGTGGCCAAGGTGTCGAATAATATAGCCTACTTGGAGGCCCAAATTGATAAGACCTCCATCGCTGAGATGAAAGAGGTGTTTTATACTATTATCGAGGAGCAGACCAAGGACAAGATGGTGGCTGAGGCAAGTCCTGACTATGCCTTCGTCGCTGTGAGCCCTAGCATGGTTCCGGAGGAAAAGTCACAGCCAAAGAGGGCGCTAATCTGTATCCTAGGAACGCTGCTTGGAGGGGTGATGTCAGTGGTGCTAGTCCTTGTGGGCCACTACGCTAGAGGATCTGATAACAAATAAAAGTTTGGTGGCAGGCTCTAACGTTTTCTCTCGCAACGTTACTATGACGGGTGCTGGTTTTTTAGGTGGCAATAAATGGAGCAGTTAATAGTAAAAGGAATGGATGCTGATGTTTGATAAGGTTTTTAAGTTTACGGGTAAGGATCTTCTTAAACTTGCGATCATGATAGTCATGGCAACCCTTATGTTTGGTCTGCCCGGACTCATTATGCTCTTGCTTCTTCAGTGGATTACCTCTCAGTCCTATGCAATTGAGTCTGTTGACAAGCATGGAATCAGCAAGATTGGAGCCTCTCGACTTGGAGGTGCTGCAATCTTTGCATCAGCATTGGCTCTGTATTTTTTTGGAGTTTTTTCGGGAGTTATTGAGCCCAGTCCGCTTTCAACTATATCCATTATTTTTTGGTTGTCGATATTCTCTTGCATGGGTATTGGTTTGATTGATGATTTGAAGAGTAACTCTTTAAGCCCAAGAATGAGATTGATAATTATTTCATTAATCTTTGGTGTGTGCTTATCAGTTATACCGATACTGATACCTCAAAAAATTGGCATAGTCGGTCTAGATTTCGTGCTTGATAAAGCAATTATCGCATGGATAATTACGCTAGTATTTTGTGTTGGGTTTGTGAATGCTATCAATATGGCAGACGGCGCTAATGGTTTAATCCCAGGGATTATTTCAATAGCATTAGCGATATTCTATATGGAAGTAGGTTCGTTTACATATGCGATATTTATGACAACCTGCGGACTCTTCACCCTTTTTAATGTCATTTCTGGTCGTTTGTTTCTCGGTGATGCGGGTGCATATGGCCTTGGCTCGATGATCGCGTTGAACGGTTTGTTCCTATTCAGTGCTGGAGTATTCTCGGCACCCTTTTTAGCGGTTCTTTTCGCCTACCCCTGTATCGACATACTATTCACGGTCTCACGAAGGCGAATTGCAGGAAGATCTATCTTTTTGCCGGACAATGACCATCTGCATAACCGAGTGCACTTTCATTTTCAAGGCTGGTTTAGATCAAAGACGCTAGCAAACTCCATGACTGGTGTTCTAATCGTTTCCTGTTCATCAGGCCTAGCACTGTTAGGATATACCGAGGCGTGGTGGTCTGTGACGAGTAACCAGTGGGCCTGGGTGTTCCTAGCGCAGTGCACTATGTACCTGGTTGCTTTTTTTGTTACAGGTCTTGCCCGGCCGATTAGTCAGCACGTTACAGAACAATAGATGCAAGACGAAATAATTGATAACTTTTCGAGTGGAAATGGTAGTGACATATTTGTTGTAGACATTTAATCCGGGCTTTAATTCTAAAATGGAATCTTGATCATTGATCGTCAATGGATGCCAGAGCAGTTAAAATCTTGCAAAACTCGAAAAAGTTGGTATTGTTCATGACGTGAACACAGCGAATCACCTATGTGTCTCGCTCTTTTTAAGGGATTTGTTTTTGTTGACAAAACCCTGCGGTAGCCTGCCGGGCTACTTAATTCGAAATCTCTCATTGATCATGATAAATCAAGAACTCGAATACCGTGCTCTGAGGATCCTAGAGCAGCAACCCGACCTGACACAAAGACAGTTGTCCGAGGCGCTGGGCGTGAGCCTGGGCAAGACTAACTACGTCCTAAAGTCTTTGATTAATGTGGGATGGGTCAAGCTGGATAACTTCCAAAGGTCAGACAACAAGTGGGGCTATGCCTACCTACTCACTCCCACGGGAGTTGCCGAGAAGGCTGCAATCACGGTTCGCTTCTTGAATAGGAAAAAACAAGAGTACGACGACCTTCAGATAGAGATAGCCCAGTTGCAGAAAGAGGTCCAGCTGCAGCAAGAGCTAAAGCAAGAGATCCAGCAGCAGCAATAGTAAATACAAACATTGAACGATTAGTGAGTTTTTAAATGGCAAGATATGACATTTATGGCATCGGAGGGGCGCTTGTGGATACTGAGGTTGAGGTGTCTGATAGTTTCTTAGCCGATGCAAAAATAGAAAAGGGTGTCATGACCCTGGTTGATGAGAATTGTCAGAGACAGCTACTCCAAGCACTTAGCTCTGAAGATCTTAAATTAGTTAAAAAGTGTGGTGGCTCGGTCTGTAACTCAGTGGTCGCAGCGTCAAGTCTTGGCTCAAAAGTATTCTTTAGCGGCAAGGTGGCAGATGATGCTGATGGTGAGTTGTATGTGAGTGATTTAAGTGAGGCTGGAGTGGACTTCCACTCAGCAGGTCAAGAAACTGGTACTACGGGTAAGTGCCTAGTCATGGTGACCGGAGATGCTGAGCGAACGATGAATACCTTTCTAGGAGCGAGTGAGACCCTGTCCTTCAAAGAAATCGATATAGATGCTCTTAGAAATTCTGAGTGGTTTTACGTTGAGGGCTACCTCATGACTGATGAGGCAAGGACCAAAGCCATTAAGCAGGCTGTTGAGTTTGCCAAAGGGCAGGGAATAAAGATCGCCATAAGCCTGTCAGACCCCTTTGTGGTGGATGTTTTTGGTGATGCGCTTCGTGATGTGATGGGTAGTGGAGTGAATCTTGTCTTTTGTAACAAGGACGAGGCGCTATCCTTTACAGGTTCTGATGACTTAGACTCTGCCATAGAAAAACTTAAAATGATTACAGAGAGCTTTGCCATTACCGACGGAGCGAACGGTGCAATTACCTATGATGGTGATTTGGTATTTAGATCTGAGGGTGTTTCTACTGATGCCGTTGATACCAATGGCGCTGGGGATATTTTTGCGGGCGCCTTCTTACACGCCATCACTATGGGTAAGGGCTATGACTGGGCAGCAAAGCTTGCCAATGACTGTGCTTCTCGAGTTGTTGCACAGTTCGGTCCAAGGCTAGATCTGGAAGAGTTCGAAGTGATAAAAGCAAAGTTTGGTATCTAAGTATTTTTATTTAATAAAAATTTTGGTCTTGAATATATGACGGCGAAAATTATTAAAGCTGTGATTCCTGTCGCCGGTCTTGGAACAAGAATGCTTCCAGCAACCAAGGCAATCCCAAAGGAATTGCTTCCTGTGTATGACCGGCCCATTATTGAGCACGTTGTCAAGGAGGCCATCGCGGGTGGTATTACTGAAATTATTCTGGTGACTCGAAGCGGAAAAGAGGCGATCGAGAATCACTTTGATGCTCACTATGAGCTTGAGCACCGACTAGAAAATAAAGGTAAAGAGAAAATTTTAGGAACGGTCAAAAACATTATCCCAGAATACGTTAAAATCACCTCAATACGTCAGGCCGATGCTCTGGGCCTGGGTCATGCCGTGCTATGTGCGAAGCATTTATTAAATAATGAGCCCTTCGCTGTGCTTCTGCCAGATGTTTTAGTCCTTGATAGTGAGTCACGTGATCGAAACTACAGCTTTGCCCAGCTGGTTGAGGCTTGGAATACGACTGAAACAGGACAGGTCATGGTTGAGCGAGTTGACCTTGAAATAATTGATAATTATGGGGTGGCTAATCTGGATGGACTGGAGAGCAAGCTATTCGAAAGCGTTCCTTTGAAGGGCCTGGTAGAAAAACCTTCCTCGGAGGAGGCGCCATCAAATCTAGCACTGTTAGGCCGCTATGTCCTGCCTCCAAAGGTGCTAGATTTTCTTGAAAATACTAAACCCGGTGTGGGTGGAGAGATACAGTTGACAGATGCTTTGGACAAACTCTTAAAGCTTGACGGGTTGAATGCACTTGAAACGGATGCTGAGATTCATGATTGCGGTAATAAGTATGGATATTTGAGTGCTAATTTAGCGTTGGGTATGCGAGACCCTGAGACACTAACAGCTATTACTAAGATCTTGAACAAGAAAAGTTGGTAGAGGTCGATAAAGGCTCTTATCGACATTAAGTCTCGTCAATTTACCATTTTAGACATTAGCGCTTTCACACAAATTGTCGAAATACTTTACTTGTTTCTAAAAGATTCTGTTCGTTTCGTAACGATAAAATATACCAGGATAATTGCAGTTAGGAGTTATTTTAGAGTACACGAGATAGTTGAATTTAAATAACTAAAATTGGCAACACTCAGGGGATAATTAAATCCTTTATAGAACTTAATGTTACTACTACCCGCAAATTTAGGTTTATGGATGCTTTAAGATACTTTATCCAAATAGATCTGTTGGGAAAATTATCTCAAGTCAAAATGTGGATCCTAAATGTTGATATTTGCGGAAAGATCAGATAACCCGAATGGCTAACAAATAGCTCAGTAAATTGTCGTGTTTTGATTTTTAAGAAACAAAGGAAAGTGGCAGTTTCAATTAGTACATGCAAAGCTAATCAATAGGGATCGTACGAATGATTAAAGCAGTTATAATGGCAGGCGGCTCGGGAACGAGGCTCTGGCCACTATCAAGATCAGGGCACCCCAAGCAATTTTTAAAGTTAAATGGCGAGGACACTATGTTGCAGTCCACTGTCATGCGATTACGCGGCCTCGAGATTTCCTCGTCAGTTACTATTTGTAACGAAGAGCATCGTTTTTTTGTTGCAGAGCAGCTTCGAGAAATTGGCACACCAGGTACGATCATACTAGAACCTGTTGGTAAAAACACTGCACCAACGATCGCGCTTGCTGCCTTAACCACTGAGGACGACCCTTTATTGTTAGTGTTAGCGGCTGACCACGTTATTAAAGATCAGGTAGCTTTTACTGATGCTGTTAATCAGGCTATGCCGCTTGCTCAAAAAGGAAAGCTTGTAACCTTTGGGATAGTTCCGAGGGAAGCCCATACAGGCTATGGGTACATTAAAAAAGGAACAGCATATGGTGGTGGGTTTGTTGTGGATAAATTTGTTGAAAAACCATCTGTTAAGGTTGCTAATGACTATGTTGCCTCTGGAGACTATCTTTGGAATAGCGGCATGTTCCTGTTTAAAGCCAGTCGTTATCTTGAAGAATTACATAAGTTTCGACCCGATATATATGCTAGTTGTCGAGATGCTATTGAGGGAGTAGAGAGTGATTTAGATTTCTTTAGGATCAATAAAGACGCCTTTATCAAATGTCCTAGCGAGTCTATTGATTATGCGGTAATGGAAGGAACATTGGACGCTGTTTTAGTTCCTATGGATGCAGGTTGGAGTGATATAGGCTCTTGGTCATCGCTGTGGAATGTCAGTGAAAAAAATAATGATGGTAATGTCGCTCATGGTGATGTGGTGCTTCGTGAGTCTAAAAACTGTTATGTCAGGTCGGATAATAAATTAGTTGCCATGATTGGCGCAGATAATTTGGTTGTAGTAGATACCAAGGATGCTCTTATGGTAGCCCACAAAGATGCGGTCCAGGATGCAAAAATTATCGCTCAGCAATTAAAGATGAATGAACGTAGCGAATGGGAATTGCATCGCGAGGTCTACCGCCCCTGGGGTAAATACGATTGTATTGACAGTGGCTACAGGTATCAGGTAAAGCGGATCACTGTTAATCCTGGAGCTAAATTGAGCGTGCAAATGCACCATCATCGCGCGGAGCATTGGATT
>CACJVE010000040.1 GCA_902596775.1 uncultured SAR92 cluster bacterium | reverse complement strand
AAATATTGAGATCGACACTATTGCAAGATACATCGAAAGACTTGCGGCTGCGACAACCATTGATCGTAGTAATAATGATTAAAGAGTATGACAAATGAAATTTAATAGTGTGAGGGAGCTTCTTCAAGATTTTCGAGAAGGGAAAATGATTATTCTTCTTGATGATGAAGATCGCGAAAATGAAGGTGATTTGGTGATGGCCGCACCTATGGTGCGTCCTGAAGACATAAATTTTATGGCTAAAAATGCTAGGGGACTTATTTGTTTGACACTCACTGAAGAGCGTTGTTCACAACTGAATTTGGCAATGATGGTTGACGATGTTAGAAACAAATCGAGTCATGGGACGCCCTTCACATTATCTATTGAAGCTTCTGAAGGAGTCACCACAGGTATTTCTGCTGCCGATAGAGCAACAACAGTGCAGGCAGCTGTGGCAAGTAATGCAAAGCCAGAAGATCTTGTGCAACCAGGTCACATTTTCCCTTTGAAAGCGAAGGCAGGAGGCGTATTGAGTAGAGCTGGGCATACTGAAGCTGGTTGTGACTTAGCAAGAATTGCTGGTTTTGAGCCCGCATCTGTGATTGTTGAAATCATGAATGAGGATGGTTCGATGGCGAGAAGGGATGACCTAGAGTTATTTGCAAAAAAGCATCAATTAAAGATTGGAACGATTGCAGATTTGATTCATTACAGGCTCGTCAATGAGAAATCGGTCAATTGTATAGATGAAAAGAAAGTTCAAACGATCTACGGTGAATTTGTATTAAAAACTTATGTCGATGACATTTTGAAAGAGAAGCATTTTGCTTTGGTGAAAGGTGATGTTTCAGATGGGGATCCCACCTTGGTTAGGGTTCATGTTAACCGTTCTGCTCGAGATATTCTCTCGATTGAATCGGTTAGCGAGTATAAAGTTTGGTCATTTCAGCGGGCCCTTGAAAAAGTGGCAGAAGAAGGTCGTGGTGCTGTGGTGCTGCTTTACTACCCAGAAACTGCTGAGGAAATTAGCCAGAACATTCAAGCGATACTTGATCCAACTGCTCATACAGCACAGTCACCCAGTGATGTTGTCTATCATCAAGTGGGAACGGGTTCGCAGATTCTGATGGATTTGGGTATTAAAAAGATGAGATTAATGAGTGCTCCATTCAAGTTTACCGCAATATCAGGGTTTGATCTTGAGGTGGTAGAAAACATCAATTATGTGTAGATTAAGTGGAAAGAAGAGTATCTAATTTATGAAATCAAGACCGGAAGAAATTAAACGATCCTCGCAGGTGCACTCGATTGCAATTGTTGTTGCAAGATGGAATTCAGAGATTACAGAGGGCCTCTTAAATGGCGCTTTGCGATATTTTGAGGAAATTTTTTCGAATCTTGATTCTATAAATATATTCCGAGTCCCTGGCGCTTTTGAAATCCCTATTGCATGCAAAACTGCTGCTGAGACCGGCAAGTATGAGGCGATTTTGGGGCTCGGGTGTGTTATTAAGGGAGATACGCCACACTTTGATTATGTTTGTGCGGAGACTACTCGCGGCATAGGAGCAGTTAGCCTCGAGTCAAATGTACCGACATCTTTTGGTTTATTAACTGTTGATAATGTTGATCAAGCATTGGAGAGATCAACGGATAATTCTCAAAATAAAGGTAGAGAAGCTGCTCAAACTGCCATTGAAATGATTTCGGTTTTGGGTGAAATTAGAGCGATAAATAATGAAGAATCTTAGGCAGCGACAAAATGCTCGAAAGCTTTTGATTCAGGCTCTGTATTCTTTAGACCTCGGGGGATCCACCCCTGCGAAGATTGAGAAAGATTTCCTCGCGGAAAAGAGTATGTCTAGGGTTGACGAGAAATTTTTCCACAATGCATTACACTTCATCGCTAAAAACCTTTCTGAAATAGATCATGCATATGCTGATGCTTTGGATAGAGATAGTATTGAGCTCGATCCGATTTCACGTGCAATATTGCGATTAGGCTCATATGAGATGATTAAGTGTTTGGATGTGCCATATAAAGTTGTTATCAACGAAGGTATTAACCTGGCCAAAACTTATGCTCCTACAGATGCATTCAAATTTATTAATGGGGTATTGGATCAGCTAGCACAATCACTCAGAACTGTAGAAGCTGAGATTGCATCAGCTCAATAAAGAGCTCTTTGGAATGATTATGGGATCAACCATAAGATACCCCGATCCGTTTGAAGTTCTCAATCAATACTGATTTTTATCGTGAGATCTATTTTTGAGCGAATTTGAAATTATAAAGAATCACTTTTCGAGAGATTACGATAGATCTGACATCAATGTTGGGGTCGGTGATGATGGCGCGATATTAAATATTGACCAAATGATCGGTTCTCAATTAGTTGTTAGTACTGATACCATCGTTGAGCAAACTCACTTTCCAGAGGGCACCATTGCTGGGAATATTGCTAAACGCGCTATGTGCATCAATCTTAGTGATATGGCTGGAATGGGAGCTTTGCCCTTATGGTTTACACTCTCGTTAACTTTACCAGGTGATAAAGCTAATGAGGCTTGGCTAAGTGAATTTTCTAGTGGGCTTTTTGAAATAGCGTCTGAGTATAATTGTGCTTTGATAGGAGGAGATACCACAAAGGGGCCACTCTCTGTAACGATTTGTATGTTTGGTAATATACCATCAGATGCAGGTTTGAAAAGATCTTCAGCGAGTGTCGGAGACATTATATATTTGTCAGGAAGTATAGGAGCAAGCCGGGCTGCGCTCGAGCTACTAAGCAAGAATGGCAATGTTAGTGAGCGCTTACTTAAATTGTTTTATGAACCAACTCCTATGATTGATTTGGGCATCAAATTAAGAGATATCGCGACATCATGTATCGATGTTTCAGATGGACTAGTTGCAGACTTGGGTCACATATGTCGAGCAAGTAGAGTCAGCGCTATAATGCATCTTGCGTCTTTGCCTTTTGATGAAGAGGTAAAATTGTTATTTCCTGACAAATATACAGAGTTTGGCTTGAGTGGAGGAGATGATTATCAACTTTGCTTTACAGTCCCAAAACATCTAAAGGGAAGCATCGAATCAATATCAACTCAGACAGGTATAACTCTGACGGCAATAGGCGAAATTGTGGAATTTGATCACACACAATCGATTACAATAAACGGATTAGAGGATCAATTGAACTTAAAGGGTTATGATCACTTTGAATAGTCAGTTAAGCACTCGCAGAGTGATGACGGATCCCAAGCTATTAATTGCCTTTGGTTTTGGGAGCGGTCTTTCAAAATTTGCTCCAGGTACGGTTGGATCCTTCTTTGCACTCTGCCTTTGGTACCCATTAAGTTTTCTATCTTTGTGGGTTTACATCTTTTTACTTGTAGTTACGTTTATCCTTGGGATATATGTATCCAACTATGCGATTGAACAAACAGGTGTGAAGGATTATGGGGGAATAGTAATCGATGAGTTTCTAGGTCTTTGGATCGCACTTTTAATTTTCCCCGTAACATTGTTAGGAACTTTGTCCGTTTTTTTCGTCTTTCGACTATTGGATATTTTAAAACCTTGGCCGATTGGTTTAATTGATAGAAAAGTAGAAGAAGGATTGGGAGTTATGTTAGACGATGTAATTGCAGGTCTTTTTACTTTTTCATTTTTTGTTTTGTTAAAATTTATGGGTGTCTTTATATGAAATCTTATGTGGAAATTTGAAATGAAAAGACTATTACCTTTTGCTTTAGTTATGCTTGCCCTTGGAGCTGCGGCGATTCTTCATTTAATGAAGCCAGAGGCTGTGCGGGCACCCGTGACCATTGCAGCGGTCGCTGTGGAAACGGAAATCCTTCAAAGTCAATCAGTGTTTCTGACAGTTGAATCTCAGGGAACGGTTGAACCGAGGACACGTACTAATCTTGTCTCTGAAGTTTCTGGCACCATTTTGAGTGTTTCTGATAAATTCGTAGTAGGCGGTAAGTTTGAGACGGGTGAATTACTCCTACGAGTCGATCCTACAGATTACCAAGTTGCTCTTCAAAGAGCAGAAGCACTCCTCAAGGGTGCTGAGGCTCAGCTTATTTTTGAGAAGGCTAGGTCAGCTCAAGCCAAAAAAGAGTGGGAGTTTACTGGGCGACCTTTAAGTGAGGCGCCTCTACTTGCACTCAGGGTACCTTATTTGGCAGAGGCAGAGGCCAATATCGAACAGGCAAAAGCTGAGGTTGAACGAGCGAGAGTTAAGTTAGAGAAAACAAGGATAAAAGCACCTTATAATGGAATTATTTCTAGAAAGAACGTTGATATAGGACAATTTGTTTCCGCTGGAATTCCGTTAGCTGAAACTTTTGCGGTAGATTTTGTTGAGATCAGACTTCCGTTGTCAGATCAAGATTTGTCCAAGATGAGCGACTTGGATTTTACTGACGCGTTGAGGGGTAAGAAGGTCAATTTGCTCGGCTTCGCAAATGGCCGAAGCTCCTCATGGGAGGGTCAAGCAGAAAGGTTCGAGCGTGTTGTCGAGCAGACGAATCGCTCGCAATATCTGGTTGTGCGGGTTGGGAATCCATATGATCTTAAAGACTTAAATAGCCGAGCCAATCCTTTGCTCGTTGGAACATTTGTGACAGCGGATTTTGTGGGTCGTGAGTTGCCAAATGTTTTTAAGCTCCGAAGGAGTGGATTGATCCAAGGCGATCGGGTTGCATTAATAGATGCAAACAGCCGACTCAAACTCGTCGACGTTGAACTGACGTATGCTGATGACAATTACTATTATATATCTGGGCTTGACGAAAGTAGTGAAATAGTAACGAGTTCAATTGGAATCCCTGTTGATGGAATGGTAGTTGAAGTTAAGAATACTTCGAAAGGAGAATCTCTAAGTCGTGGATAAAAATTCAGGTTTGATCAGTTGGTTCACAAGAAATCCGGTCGCAGCAAATTTGGCAATGTTTCTTATTTTTTTTGGTGGCGCCTTATCCTTGGGTAACCTCAGTAAGGAAATGTTTCCAAGGGCGGAGATGCCTGTAATAAATGTCAACGTCTATTACCCTGGTGCAGCGCCGATTGAGGTTGAAAAAGGAGTTATCCTGCCTGTAGAAGCGACTCTAGACGGCTTAAAAGGTATTAAACGAATTTATTCAAATGCATATCGGGACCGAGCGCAATTTGGCTTGGCGCTTGAAGACGATGCAGATGTCAACGAGTTGATTACTCAGGTTGAGAATCGTTTAAATTCGATAACAAATTTCCCGAGTGATATAGAAAAGCCAGAAGTAACTCAGATGGATCAAAGAGCCTGGGCGATGGGTGTTGTAGTTTATGGCGATATGTCCGAAGTGGAGAAAAAGACAGTAGGAGAAGAAATTAAGAGCGATTTACTAGCACTATCCTCGGTGAAAGATGTTCAATTGTGGGGAGCCGGAAGATATGAGATCTCGATCGAGGTATCTGAAGACCGACTAAGAGAGCTTGACTTGACTCTGGATGAGGTCGCAAACGCTGTTAGATCCTCATCAATGGATCTTCCGGCGGGCCTAATCAAAGGAGATGCTGGGAACATCTTATTAAGAACTGAGGGTAAAGCTTATACTGGTTCTGAATTCGAAAATATTGTACTCAGAAGTAAAGTTGATGGTACTGAGTTGAAATTGTCTGAAGTGGCGAATGTTAGAGATGCATTTTCGGATGATCCATGGAACACAAGATTTGATAGAAAACCTAATATAACGCTCGGCGTTTTTTCGTTAGAAGGACAGAATGTTCTTGATATAAGTGATGATATTCATGAGTACGTTACCCAAAAACAAGAAACCCTTCCTGAGGGATTGAGTATCGTTACGTGGAATGATTCTTCCTTTTACCTGGAAGGAAGAATAAAAATGATGTCTGAAAATCTTCTGCTGGGCTCATTATTAGTCACGCTCGTATTGGGTTTATTTTTAAATCTTCGAGTGGCTTTTTGGGTTGCTGTTGGAATCCCTGTAAGTTTTGCTGGCGCGTTTTGGTTAATGCCTTTTGGTGATGTGACGGTTAATGTTCTAAGTTTATTTGCCTTTATGATGTGTCTTGGAATAGTTGTGGATGACGCGATTGTTATAGGAGAGAGTGTTTTTAGCGCCGCTCAAGAGGAGTTTGAAGCAGCAAACCCTTCTAAAAATTCTGGCTCTAATGATCATAGAGCCTCCGTTGAGGCGGTTATTTCTGGAGCAAAAAGAGTCGCGACGCCAGCAACAATTGGAGTACTGACGACCATGGCGGCCTTCACGCCATTAATTTTTATTGGTGGAAGTTTCGCAGCGATAACAAGTGCGATTGGCATTGTGGTGGTTTTATGTTTAGCGTTTTCACTGGTTGAGTCAAAACTTATTTTACCCGCACATCTTGTTGGACTTAAATTTACAGCTAAGAAAAATCCAGTTTCCGCGAGAATACATGTCCTTCAACTTAAAATTTCTAAGAAGCTTAAATATTTTATAGAGGACGTTTATCGACCACTTTTAATTAAATCACTTAGAAACAGGTTTGTGACATTGGCGGGGTTTTTATCACTGCTTATTTTAGTTTTTGGCATGATAAACGGAGGAATAGCAAGGTTTGAGTTCTTTCCTCAAGTTCCTGGTGACAACCTAAAAGCAGACTTAACGATGCAGGATGGTGCGCCCCCAGACCGCCTTATGGAATCTATTTCAGTAGCAGAGGATGCTATATTCCGAATCGATGAGAATTTTAAGCGCGACAATCCGGACTCAGATGGTCTTGTTAAGCATGTGGGTTTCTTCATCTCAAACGATGTCAGTGCAAACTTTCGAGTTGAGCTTGTAAAGGCTGAAAATCGAACCATATCAGCTACTGAAATTGCCGAGTTATGGAGAGATGAAGTAGGTCTTCTCCCAAATGTAAAGACTCAAAAGTACTCAGTTGACGGTGGTCCAGGTGGAGGAGGAGATATTGCTCTTATGCTTTCTGGTCAAAACACTAGAGAGCTCTCTTTGGCAGGGATTGATCTGCAAGAATATCTAACCCAGTTCGATGGAATATATGATGTGTTCAATTCTGAAGGCAGTGGGAGTAAGGAAATTCTAATAAAGTTAAAGCCTTATGCTAGTCAAATAGGTGTTCGATTGTCTGATGTTGCAAGACAAGTGAGGCAAGCTTTTTATGGAGAAGAAGCGCAAAGAATTCAAAGAGACTCCGATACATTGAGGGTTATGGTTCGTTATCCGAAAGAGGATCGTCAATCATTATCCACCTTGGAGAATATGTATATTAGAACTGTTACTGGTCAATCAATTCCGATAAGAGAGGTGGCCTCGATATCATTAGGTACTGGGCCAGCGAGTATAAACCGAGAGGAGCGCAAGCGAATTTTGACGGTCGAGGCTTATCTAGATCCGAATAAAGTGCAAAGCGGCAAGGTGATAGCAGATATTCAGAGAAATTTTGTTCCAGTGCTTACAGAAAGGTATCCCTCTGTTGAATTTGGCTTGGGAGGTAAGAGCGAAGAGACTAATGAATATTTTGATAATATGTTAGTCGGATTTCTCATCGCAATGATTATGATTTATGGACTGCTAGCGGTCCCATTGAGATCTTACTTACAGCCAATTGTAATTATGTCTGTAATCCCTTTTGGGGTTATAGGTGCGGTCATTGGACATGTAATTTTTGATTTTACGCTTAATATGTTATCGGTCTTTGGTATTGTTGCGCTTGCGGGAGTGGTGGTAAACGACAGTTTAATTCTGGTTGAGTTTACAAACCGTGGGCGTTCAGAGGGAATGAGTTTGGAGTCAGCAATAGTCAATGCGGGACAAAAAAGATTCCGAGCTATTTTGCTGACTACAGTAACAACCTTTGTGGGTTTATTCCCTATTCTGTTTAACACAAGCGTGCAAGCTCAATTTGTAATACCAATGGCCCTCTCTCTATGTTTTGGTATCGTTTTCGCATCAACAATTACGTTGGTTCTAATTCCCTGTTTATACCTTGTGGTAGAGACAAATCACCGATTCGTATCGTCAATTCTCGTTGCACTTCTTCTGATTTCAATTCTCTATGTAGCTGTTTTTGCCGGCATTATTGGAATTGGAGTAGCTAATGTAGTGACGGGTTTACTGTTAATAATTAGCCTAATCATCTCGATATTGAAAGTATTTGGTAAATATCCTGAAAAACAACTTGCTTTTAGTGAGTCGTCTTCTTAAATAATTTTTCTTAACACTTCGCCTTAAGCTGATACCATATCGACACTGTATTTTTCTGAATAGGAAGAGAATGCTTAGATTTATAGAACAGTCCAAATTGCCAACGCGTTGGGGCGAGTTCAATATTCATGCATTCGAGGACCCTTTTAAGGGAAAAGAGCACGTCGCAATTACGATGGGTGATTGTAACTCTGGCGAACCACTTCTGCTTCGAATACATTCGGAGTGTCTAACTGGTGATGCTTTTGGAAGTCTAAGATGTGACTGTGGTGAGCAACTAGATCAGGCACTAAAGATGATTTCAGAGAGAAAACGAGGTGCGATACTTTATCTAAGGCAAGAGGGCCGGGGTATTGGCCTTGTTAATAAAATAAGGGCTTATAATTTGCAGGATCAAGGAGCAGATACAGTAGAGGCTAATGAGCAATTAGGTTTTGGCGCTGACATGCGCGATTATTCAATTTGTGGACCTATGCTCAAACACATTGGGGTGAAAAGCGTTATTTTAATGACCAATAATCCCCGCAAAATTAAAGCGTTGGAGACCATGGGAATTAAAATATCGGGTAGAGCACCCATCGAAACAGAAAGAAATCCTCATAACAGTCGCTACTTGTCTACGAAATCAGGCAAGCTCGGTCATTACTTGCCTGAATAGTTTGGTCATCACACTATACTGGATTTATTCTCAACCATGGCTTCATTAAAAAGCCAAACGGATTAGATAACTTGATAGGTGCCTCTAAGGCAGAGAGACAAATACACTCGCCATTCTGAGCGCCAGTGGGTTGATGTTCATCCCCACCCTCACGGAGGAGAAAATCACCCTCAGTGTACACAGACATTTCATCTGAAAAGCTTCCTTTGAGAACAA
>CACJVE010000039.1 GCA_902596775.1 uncultured SAR92 cluster bacterium | reverse complement strand
AAATTTGATTTTATCCAAAGCGCGGGGCAAAAGTAGGGCGGTTTGTAAGTGTTTGATCTTCTGCAAACATTTTCATTATCATGGTAAATATACTTAAACGAATTTAGGAGTAATAAAAAAATGTCCAAGGGCTACCTAATTGCACATATTAATATCCACGATAAGGAAGGTTTTGAGAAGTTTAGAGAAATGTCTCTCCCCATTATTTCTAAATATGAGGGAAAAGCATTAATTAGAAATCCAAATCCTGATTTAAGAGAGGGCTCTAACTCTGGGTTAGTTATTGTTTTGGAATTTGCAAGTCTAGAGCATGCCAAACGTTTTTATGAATCTGAGGAGTACGCTTTAGCAAAAGAGGTTAGAGAAAAAGCTTGTTCAACAGAGTTAATATTAGTGGAAGGTATTTAGAGATGCTCATGCCGGAATTTTAAATTTGATCTTTTCCAATAATTTTTGGCCTGTTTATGAAAATATAATAATAGGGCTCTTCAGTGTTGCGAGGATTCACAGTTCAAAGAATATTCAAGAGCAGTCCAAAATTGCAAAAGATGAATTTTTTGATGGTTGCTACAAGTCATTTATGCGCTAAAGAACCAGCAAGTAAACCTAATAAAGCTAAAGTTACTTCAATGGAACGAGGCGCAGTCAATTGATTATTTTCAGTCTAATTTCGTCCTAGGAGGTCTCTTTAATACAGTCTTTTCATCTACATCCATTCCCCAACCAGGTTTTTCACTGAGAATTAGTTTTCCATCCTCGATTCTAAGCGGTTCGGTGAAGAATTCTCCGAGCCATGGAACCTCATCCACATCGAATTCCATGATCTCAAGATTAGGAGTTATTGCTGCAAAGTGTGCACTGATCTGCGTGGCAAGATAGCCCGTGAAATTATGGGGAGAAATATTTAGATCGAAGACATCTGCGATGTTAGCTATTTTTATTGATTCTAAAAGACCATTCCACGAGACATCAATGAGTGGAACATCTACAGATCTTTTTGAAAAGAAGGGCGCAAAGCTTTTTGCATTACAGAGCATTTCGCAACCTCCGATTGGAATAGGGGATTTTTGGCGGATGTCTCGGAGTATATCTGCATCAAAGACATCAACTTCCAGCCATCGAATACCGAGATGCTCTAACGCCCTCGAAATTCGAATGATGCTGTCAGGTTTGAAATTTGAATTTAAATCGAGGATAAGGTCCAGCTCGTCCCCAACAGTTCCTCTTATAGCGGACATCTGATTTACGATATTTTTTAGCATTAATGGTGATAAATTTAGTTCAGGAGCTCCGGGTTCGCTTCCAAAACAGGGAAAATATCCCGTCCCACCTGACTCATCAAAGCAATGTATCTTTGTCTTTAAAGCTGAATAACCTTGTTCTAAAACGGATTTCGCATGAGCTGCCATTTGGGCAAGATCTTTTATTTCCTCTTTTTGATGAGTATCAAAACCTCTTTTGAGACGATATAGAGCAAAATGTGACCAATACAAGGGTATACGTTTTCGTAATGGGCCACCAAAAAGCTCATAGACTGGAATATTCAAGGATTTTGCTTTTATATCAATCAATGCATTTTGGATAGCACCAATAGCTTGCTGATTTAATCCAAAGGGGGATTGTCGGGTTGCAGTATAAAGATCATTCGTGATTCTTTCGATCTCCCGTGGGTCTCTTCCAATAAGGGGTTTCAATAAAGATTCAATAACTGCCGTTAGACCTTTTCGTCTGAGAATCTCTGATATGCCGGTGTATTCTGACCAACCAATGATATCTTTATCAGTGATTATTTTAAGAAAAGAGAATGATCTTCCCGCATCGGCGTGCAAAGTATCAAAGGCAACTATCTTCACGAAAAACTCCTATTTACAATTCAAGACGCTTTTAGGTTGATTATTTTTATCTACCAGTTCTCAACAAAATGCCCTATATCAATTATATAGTAAATTAACCAATTGAATGATTCACTAAAATTCTGGGTATGATTGGTCGCTGGATAGTTATTATGCAGTTGATTTTCTGATGTTTTAAAAGCATAGTATTTAAATAGTTAATTGGTAAGTTTTATGAGTAAGCAAGTTGAGTTTACAGAAATGTCTAAATCCACTCCTGAGGATTATGAAATAATAATGGATCACGCCAGGGAGTTTGTGAGCAAGTTACCAGATCGTATTCTAGCTCACCTGGATTTATTAAAGGGTGATACTGGCGGAATGGCGATCGATAGATATGAGCATTGTCTTCAATGCGCGACCAGAGCATATCGAGATGGAAAAGATGAAGAGTATGTCGTTTGCGCACTGTTGCATGATATCGGTGATTCGATTGCCTCCACCAACCATGCAGATTTGGCTGCAACTATTGTTGAACCTTTTGTTTCCGAGAAGAATCATTGGATCGTAAAGAATCATGGAATTTTTCAGGGGTATTATTTTTTTGATCATATCGGGTTAGATAAAAATATGAGAGATCGTTTTAAAGGCAATGAGCACTTTGACGCGTGTGCTGAGTTCTGCGAGAAATATGATCAAAATGCTTTCGATCCCGAATATGAGAATATGCCAATTGAAAAATTTGAGCCAATGGTCAGAAGAGTTTTTGCGAAACCTAAAAAGTCGATATATAAAAAAGAATCTTAATTAATCAAAGTAAGAAAAAGTCTCTCTACCCTTGATATTGAGCAAAGTCTCATAAATTAATTTAATAACATTCTCGACATCGTATCTATGAACCATCTCGACCGTAGTGTGCATGTACCTTAACGGCAAAGAAATCAAAGCAGACGGAACGCCACCATTGCTGTAGGCGAATGCATCGGTATCTGTTCCTGTGGCTCGAGAGAGGGCTGCTCGCTGGAATGGAATATTATTATCTTCAGCGGTTTCAGTAATTAAATCACGCAGTTTTTGTTGCACTGCTGGGGCATAGGCAATTACAGGGCCGCTCCCATTTTTTACTGCACCCTCTTTTTTCGGATCAATCATTGGAGTTGTTGTGTCATGAGTGACATCAGTTATTATTGCCATATTAGGTTTAATAGTCTGAGTTATCATTTCCGCACCACGAAGGCCTACCTCTTCCTGGACCGAGTTAGTAACGTATAGCCCAAAAGGCAGAGTTTTCTTATTTTCAGATAATAATCGAGCAACCTCTGCAATCATGAAGCCTCCCATCCTATTATCGAGGGCTCGACAAACAAAATTTGATTTATTTAGTACATGGAACTCATCCGGGTAGGTAATAACACAGCCAACATGCACTCCTAGTTTCTCAACTTCTTCCTTTGTTTCGCATCCACAATCGATGCAAATATTATCAGGCTTGGGTGCTTCTTCTTTCCCCTTATTTCGCGTATGAATTGCCGGCCATCCAAAGACACCTTTTACAATACCAATTTTAGTATGAATATTTACTAATTTACTGGGCGCTATTTGATGATCACTACCCCCGTTACGCACGACATAAATCAAACCTTTTTCAGAAATATAATTTACATACCAAGAAATCTCATCTGCATGACCTTCAATTACAACCTTATATTCAGCCTTGGGATTTATTATCGCAACCGCACTTCCGTAAGTATCAGTAATAAATTCATCGACATAAGGCTTCAAATAATCCATCCATATCTTTTGTCCAGTCCATTCATAACCCGTCGGCGCAGCATTGTTTAGATACTTTTTTAAAAAGGACATTGATTTACTATTCAAAATAGACGTTCCGGGCATAATATGCGCTCTTTTATGGTAAGAAATTAAATGTATTCGTTCTGATCGCTATTGTAATTCACTCTATAAACTAAGCAAGCCGAGAGAATGTAACAAAAATACCAGGCTAGGTTTAATCGATCATGTTTTAGACTCCTAACCCTTATTAACTGCTGTATCTAAACAAATAATTTCTAGACATGCAGTTTAATTATATTTAATAGGTTACTATGTTGACTAATGATAATCTGTTTTAAAGCGTTAAAGTCGGATGATATCAAAAGTTAGATCGCAACTTTTTCAATTTTTTCTCACTTTGTTTCTTGCCGGACAAGTGTTGTCAAATTCTATTCCAAAGGATTTAAGAGAAAAAATTTGCACCCTTAATGAGGTGGAAATGGAAGCCAGATTCGAGAATATTCGTTACAGCTATTCCTTAGGAATCAAAAATCCCAAAAAATTCACTGATGTTGGCAAAAGTTATTGGTTATGCATCGATGATGGAAGGATTTTCTTAAATCATCATTTTCTAGGTCAACAGATGATTTTAGATGAATTTGTTTGGCAAAACGGATACATGTTTGTAATACGGGTCGATGGGCCGTCATTTCCTACTCGAAAGTTTACGTGGTCTTCAGATAACAACAAACTAATTCTCAAGAATGTTCGAATGCCAGTTGGCAAGAAAAGTGTAAATAGACACGTTAGAGCAAAAGGCCATATCGTCTTCAAAGATAATGAAATTGAAATGGAGTTTGAGGCGCCATTGAGTCCAGACCCAAAGAGATTCGATGATAAAGGAACTATGTCATACTAATAACATTTAAATATGTTGGGTTTTTTTAGGTATAGCGATAACATAGATTATAGCTTTAAGGAGATTAAATATGGATTATGTTACTGACTTGCTTGAAAACTTTGAAAAAATTATTAATGAAGATCAGATTTCAAATAGGGCGCAATTATTTTTAGAGGGTTTAAAGCACAGCGGAAGACCAGAGATTGTTGAATTTGCGAAAAGTTCTAAATTTAAGGGAATGTTATCTTCTGCAAAAGCAAAAAACTACGACGAGCTAAAACAGATGTTAACTAAATAACTTTAATGCTTAGGAGTTATTTTTATATTATGGGCAGGATTCTTTGTGGAGCTATATGTTTATTGAGCATTGGGTGTGTTGTTCATCAAGATCAACTTGATAAAGACTTTCTAACGCACGAAGGAGTTTTTTTAAACTCGGAAGATTCTTCCTATTGGGATAGAAAAGAGCAGCATGCCGCAATTAAGCAAATTACCAGAAATCAGAATAGTTCATCAGCTTCACGCCCAAATGCTCGCAATAATAATCATAAGAATTAGTCTGTAAACTCCCTAATCAAACATCTCTTGAAAATTTTTAACTTTATCCTCTTTTTGCGTACTCATTAATATAGGATTAGGAATCACAGATCGTGCGGTCACTGCTATCAAAACTATTAATATTGCCTCTTACTATTGCCGGCATTGGATTTTTTTCTATTAGCATTGAAATTTGTGCGCAGGACTGCAATTTGGATAGTAAGACAAATAAGTGCCTGTCTACAGTAGGTCCCCTATCAATGGACACGGTCTCTGGAAGCTTTCTTCAAGGAGTTATCACTCATGTTAGAGATGGTGATACGTTTGAGGTAAACGGTATTCCAATTCGCCTTGCAGCCCTGGATTGTCCAGAGAATAGCACTGCAGAGGGACGCTATGCTTCACACATAGCAAAAGCTTATCAAGGAGCAGAAGTAAAATGTGAGCTTACCGGTGCGAGAACATATGATAGATTAGTAGGGTATTGTGAAATTCGGGATGTCGATTTTGGTAGGATGATGATGAGCAAGTCTTCGTGTAAATTATGGGAAAAATTTGATGTATGGGATCGTTACAAGGATGACATGAAATGAATAGTATCTTTAAAAATTGGATTATGTTGCTTTTTATTGGTGTTTTTCTTTTGACATGGTTTTTCTTAACAGTTGATTTTATTGGGAACTCGTTAATAAGAAATATAATTGGATTTATCATCATTAGCGGAACTATTACTTTCACTATTTGGTTAATAACAACTACGATCCGTGCATTCTGGAAGCTGATAAAAAGATAATGCAAAGCTTTTCAATGAGCAGCAATATTGCTAGTGGGCAAAAATTTGAGATTACTATTTGAAATTACTTTTTTAACTTTTACTTTTGCAATGTTTGCACTAGGGTTAAATTCTTTTATGGCCGGCGGCCGTGATCCGACTGCCTTAATACTGGGTGGATTATGCCTAGGTATTTTCATTTATATTAGAAATAATAAATGAGTATAAAGAATTTAATTAAAATACACTCAATGCGAGGCCGGCCGCCATATTATGCCCAAAGTCTTCGCATCTTTCGCGCTCTTGCTCGATGTCCTTTGTAGAGATTATCAATGGTTCTGCAATCTTATTCAGAGGATAACCTTTCACAATTCTGTCAATCGAAGATACGGCTCCTAGTCCGTCATTTCCAGCACTGACAAAAATACAGTATGGAATGTTCAGTTGTTTGTCCTCGACTTGATAAAAGGTACGATCAAAGAAATCCTTGAGAACGCCACTCATGTATCCAAAGTTCTCGGGAGTGCCGAATATAATTCCATCCGATGAGAGTAGGGTCTCTGCATTGGCGTCAGATGCGAGAATTAAATTTACGGAGACATCAGCTTCTTTTTTAGACCCAGAGTAAACATAGTTTGCAAGCTTTGCTGTGGTATTACTCTGACTATGGTAAACGATCGATAGTTTTTTCATTAATTAATAGTAAGTTTTATATTGATTTCTAAAAGCAGTATACACCTCGAAATACTATTAAAGATGATGGTTTTTTGTAAACAGTGTATATTTGGCTTGACCAAGATAGCTTACAGGTAAATGTTTTAATTATTAATTAACAAATATGCTTTAATATTTGGGCATAAATTATTGATATAAGTTAATTTTTTTCAAAGTTTTTGGAGAAAGAACAATGGACTTGTCGCCAGCCGCTGAGGTCTATCTTAGATTACTTCGTTATGTACTCAGATACTGGTTCCCTTTTTTAGTGGGCATTTTTGGCCTCATCGTTCACTCGCTTGCGGAAATAGCTTTTATTGATCTTCTAAGGTACATGACCGATACGATTGCTATCGTGACAGAAACTATTGCCGCAAGTGATCAGAGCTCGTCGGGTTTAATAGAAAGCTTCACGGTAATGATTTTTGGTGATTCAATTGCATCCATAAGATGGCTAGCTATTCCTTTGATGCTGATTCTTATCAGTGCCTTCCGTGGAATCGGTTATTTAATTGGTACTTATTGCTTGGCGGTGGTTTCGAATTACCTAGTTCACTCCTTGCGAGTTCAACTTTTCAATAGCTATTTGTATTTGCCTTTTTCTTACTATGATAAAGCCATGTCTGGGAATTTAATTTCGACAGTAACATTCAATGTCCAGCAGGTAACAGAGGCTGGGACAAAAGCTCTAAAGACTGTGTTACAACAAGGTAGTCTAGTCATTGGTCTGCTTGTATATCTTGTATACACCAACTGGATCCTCACGTTATTTTTTATTTGTGTTCTACCACTTATCGGCTTGATTGTAAGACGAGTCAGTCTTCGCTTTAGAAAAATAAGTAGAAATATTCAATCTGCGATGGGAGACGTGACTCATGTCACACAAGAAGCGGTCAATGGGTATACAGAAATAAGGATGTATGGTGCGACAGAGAATGAAAGAAACAAGATGTTGGACGCCAGTCACCATAATCGAAAGCAGAACATGAAGATGGCATTCACCAGTGCGTTAAGTAATCCATTGATAATATTTATTGTCTCGTTCGCGTTTGCTGGGGTTACTGGATTTATGCTAAATCCTTTTATTTTAGATACTTTAACCGCTGGAAGTTTTATAGCATTCATTGTCGCCTCCGGAGTGCTAATCAAGCCAATTAGGCAATTAACAGAGATAAATAGTGATATCCAAAGAGGGATAGCGGCGGCGGACTCTATATTTTCAATTGTAGACACGCCGCGTGAAGTTGATAAGGGTTTACATAAACAAGAAGTTGTCGAGGGCGACATTGACTTCTGTGATGTGTCTTTTAGGTATGATTCAAGCGATAAAAAAATTTTAAATAATATAAGTCTTTCAGTGAAATCTGGAGAAACCATTGCATTGGTAGGCTCCTCAGGTAGTGGGAAAACCTCACTCGTTAATCTCATTCCAAGATTTTATGATTGCAGCGAGGGAAAGATACTGCTTGATGGTATCGATACAAAAAAGTTTATTTTAGAAAATCTCCGAACGCACATATCACTTGTGAGTCAGAATGTCACTCTGTTTAATGATTCCGTATTGAATAATATTGCATTTGGTGAGTTAAAAAATAGAGATAGGGATAGGGTTATTGGAGCCGCAAAGATAGCAAATGCTCATGATTTTATAACCGAACTACCCAAAGGATATGATACGGAAATTGGCGATGATGGCGTGCTTCTGTCGGGTGGCCAACGCCAAAGAATAGCAATAGCGAGAGCGATATTAAAAAATGCACCAATTCTTATTCTTGATGAGGCAACTTCCGCATTGGATTCTGATTCTGAGAGACAGATCCAAAATGCCTTAGAAGAACTTATTAAAGATAGAACAAGTTTTGTTATAGCTCACCGTTTGAGCACGATCGAAAAAGCCGATCGGATTCTCGTTGTAGAGGAGGGTGAAATTGTTGAACAAGGAAGTCATAACGAACTTTTAGAAAAGGGTGGTAGATACGCTAGTCTATACAATAACGAATTTGAAGATATAAAGGTTAAATAGTGTTTTCCCTTGAAAAGCACTTTCTTGAGGCATGGCAGAGATCATCGGGGTGGCTATATTTATTTTTCCCCATAGCTGCCATTTTTTATCTACTCACTGTCACCAGAAAAGCCTTGCTCCAAAATTTGTATCAAGGCAGACGCTATAAATTTCCAGTAGTCGTTGTTGGTAATATTAACGTCGGTGGATCCGGGAAAACACCCACCGTGATTTCTCTTGCGAATGCCCTAAAAACAAAAGGTTTAAGGCCAGGTGTAGTCAGCAGAGGGTATGGCTCGTCTGCTCATAAGTATCCTGTCATCGTCGATAAACATACTAAATATATGGAGTGTGGTGATGAGCCTTTGATGATACAAAGACGTTGTGCTTGCCCTGTTGTGGTCGATCCGGATAGGCCATCAGCTATAAAAACGTTAATTAATGATTTCAACTGTAATGTCATAATAAGCGATGATGGAATGCAACATTATAAAATGCATCGCGATGTTGAGATTGCTGTTTTTAATGAACACATTAACCTAGGTAGCTTTTTGATGCTTCCCTCGGGGCCATTAAGAGAGCCGATAACTCGCCTGCGAGACGTTGATTATATTATTAGTTACGGTGAATTGCGGGAAGAGATTAAAAGCATGATCGATCCAGAAAAAGACAGTAGAATTTTTAATGTCGAGCATCGATTATTAAGGCTTCGAAATGTCGATTCTGGTGAAACTATTCATCCAAAAGACTGGAAGATCTCAAAGAAAGTACATTTATTGGCTGGAATAGCTCACCCGGAAAAGATTTGTGCGACAATTGAAGAGTTTGGTTTTGTCGCGACAGTAAAATCTATTGGTGATCATAAAAAAATTACTGACGATGACACTGTATTTAATGATGATTTGCCTATATTAATAACTGAAAAAGATGCAATAAAAATAGATAAACTAGATACTA
>CACJVE010000038.1 GCA_902596775.1 uncultured SAR92 cluster bacterium | reverse complement strand
GGATCTTACCCTCGAGCAGTTTTATAAATCATTCTTTAAAGACTCAGCTGATGAACAAAACTCCTAATTCCGGTGCGTATAAAATAAATAAGTTGGTTGTTATAGGTCTCGGGCTGCTGGGGTCTAGTTTGTGTGCTGCTGCAAAAAAGTTAGGATTGGCAAGACAAGTTATCGGAATTAGTCGGAGACAATCTACAATTGAAATCGCTCTCAAGAAAGGAGTTATTGATAGAAGCGAGGATAGTATTTCACAGCTTGCGGACGAATTTAGAGACGGAGACGTTATAGTCTTAGCTGTTCCTATTTTATCGTTTCCATCCATCCTCTCAGAATGCTGCAAATCAGTACCAAGTTTTGTGACCATAACTGATGTCGGGAGTGTTAAAGGAAGTGTAATAGAAACTGCGGAATCAATTTATGGATATATACCTGATTTTTTTGTACCGGGACATCCAATAGCTGGTTCTGAAAAAAGTGGCATCAATGCTTTAAATTCCAAGTTGTTTGGAGAGCAGAAGGTAATAATAACTCCTGTTGAAGAAACTCAAAGTAAACACATCAACGTTGTTAAAACACTTTGGGAACAATTGGGAGCTGAAGTTCGCCTAATGACTCCGGGTGAACACGACAATGTTTTTGCGGCCACAAGTCATTTGCCACACTATCTTGCCTACTCGCTGGTTGACACTTTGTCTAAAGAAAAAAATGCTGACAGTATTTTTATTCATGCAGCAGGCGGTTTCCGAGATTTTACTCGCATAGCAGCCAGTGATCCAACCATGTGGCATGATATAGCAGTTACAAATAGGGACGCTATTTTAGAGATTATGGACAGATATATTCACAATTTGAATGATTTGCGTTCTGCAGTATCAAATAAAGATTCATCATATTTGATCGCTACATTTAACAGGGCTCGAGATATCAAAAAAAAGTAGCAAAAATAAAATGAGCAGTTTAATTGATTATCGATCCAAGTCTGTTACTGGCCTCAGAGGAACAATTGAAGTTCCAGGCGACAAATCAATTTCACACAGGTCAATCATCTTCGGCTCTCTTGCAAATGGAATGTCGGAGATAAATGGATTTTTAGAAGGTGAAGACAGCTTAGCAACTTTAAACGCGTTTAGAGATCTAGGAGTTGTGATAGAGGGTCCCCAAGATGGTAGATTGGTGATACATGGTGTGGGTTTGTATGGATTATCTGCGCCGAAAGGCGATATTTATCTGGGGAACTCCGGTACCTCTATGCGTCTTATTACCGGGCTTCTAAGTGCACAACCTTTCAGATCAAGACTAGTGGGTGATGAGTCTCTTTCAGGAAGACCCATGCGCCGAGTGACGGATCCGCTCTCAGATATGGGTGCTGTGATAGAGATTACTGAAAAAGGAACGCCACCTGTCGATATATTTGGAACGAGTAAGCTTACAAGGATTAACTATTTGCTTCCGGTTGCCAGTGCTCAATTGAAGTCTAGTTTGATACTAGCGGCGATGTATGCTCGTGGACTCTCAACTATAGAGGAGCCGGTTATTACAAGGGATCATACAGAAAGAATGATGTCTGCGTTTGGATGCGGCATCACTTCAAATGTCTCTGGTTGTATAAAGATTGAGGGTGGAAAAGATTATAGGGGTACAAGGATTGATGTGCCCGGTGATATCTCGTCTGCCGCATTTTTTATTGTCGCTGCATTAATTTGCCCTAACTCAAACATTACTATTTGCAATGTTGGAATTAATCCAACTCGGATTGGCATTTTGAACATACTCGAAAAGATGGGTGCAGATATCGAAGTGATCAATGAGCGTCATGATTTATTTGAGCCGACCGCAGATTTGAAAGTAAGGTACTCTACTCTGAAAGGTATCAAAATTCCCAAGAACCAAATATCTCTGGCGATAGACGAATTTCCTATTATTTTTATCGCTGCGGCCTGTGCATCGGGAGAAACTATTCTTCGAGGGGCAGAGGAACTTAAAGTAAAGGAGAGTGACAGAATAGAGAGTATGGCGAAAGGTTTAGAAACTTTAGGTATTCAAACAACAGTTTATGATGATGGAATTAAGATTATCGGTGGCGAAATTGGATCCGGGACGGTAAACAGTAATCACGACCATAGAATTGCAATGGCTTTCTCAATTGCAGCTATTCGATCATCTGGTGAAGTGTTAATTGAGGATTGTAAAAATGTAGCTACATCATTTCCAAATTTTATTGATCTTGCAAAAGAAGTAGGAATGAGGATCGACTCTGAGGTGCGCTAAGTGAAAATTGTAACGCTAGATGGTCCCAGTGGGTCTGGTAAGGGAACAGTTGGAAGGCTTTTAGCGCGAGAGTTAAATTTTAACTATCTCGATAGTGGTCTTTTATACAGAGCCGTTGCGATACTGGTGATTGAAAACTGCATCGCGCTGAGTGAAGTAAATAATATTGAAGGGATCGCCCGCAATATGAATCTAGAATTCTCGTCAGAAAACAACAAAATATTTTTGGACGGAATTGATGTCAGTAATTCAATAAGGACAGAGGAGATTAGTATTGTTAGCTCAAAAGTTGCCCAATTAAAGTCCGTCAGAGCAATACTTCATGAGATTCAGCGGGGTTATTTGAAAGGAAATGGCTTAATTGCTGATGGCAGAGATATGGGAACAGTAATTTTCCCGGATGCAGATTTAAAAATCTTCATCACAGCAAGCCCTGAAGCCAGAGCGTATCGGAGACATAAAGAGTTGCTAGGTAGAGGTGAAAGTGTTAGTCTTCGCGACCTCGAGAGGTCAATAGCCTCGAGAGACAGGTCTGATAGTGAAAGAAAGATTTCACCTTTAGTTCCAGCAGTGGATGCAATAATTATTGACACGTCCAATATGACTGTTGAAGAGGTAAAGGACAAAATTGTTAAGCACTACAGGGCGACCTGATGAAAGTAAATTATGCTAACAAACATTTATCAAATCAGAATGTTTTTAGTTTTTATTAACGTAGCTGAGGAATCTGTAACCCCAGTGTTTTCGAAACGGAGATGGTTGAACACAAAGTCATTCCGAGCGCCGTAGGAAATATATATGTCTGAGAGTTTTCAAGAATTATTTGAAGAGAGTTTAAAAACTGTCGAAATGAAGTCCGGATCAATAGTTGTTGGTACAATTATTGATGTAGATAAAGACTGGGTTACCGTTCACGCTGGTCTAAAATCTGAAGGAGTAATTCCGGCTGAACAATTTCTTAATGACAAGGGAGAGATCGAAGTTGTTGTTGGAGATGAGGTCAGAGTTTCGTTGGATGCAGTAGAGGATGGATTTGGCGCGACAAGGCTTTCTAGAGAAAAAGCCAAGAGAGCTGAAGTATGGTTGGAGCTTGAGGAAGCAAATAAATCAAATGAGACGGTTATCGGTGTTATTACCGGCAAAGTAAAGGGCGGTTTTACGGTAGAGCTAAGAGGATTGAGAGCGTTCTTACCGGGTTCTCTCGTCGATGTGCGACCATTGAGAGATATATCCCATCTCGAAAATATTGATCTGGAGTTCAAAGTAATAAAACTTGATACTAAGCGTAATAATGTCGTTGTAAGTAGACGAGCAGTGATGGAGGGCGCGAGCACCGCAGATAGAGATGCACTTCTTGAGACATTGGAAGAAGGGAATAGTGTGAAAGGCGTGATTAAAAATTTAACAGATTACGGTGCTTTTGTTGATTTGGGTGGAGTTGATGGGCTCTTGCATATAACGGACATGTCATGGAAAAGAATTAAACACCCATCAGAAATGATCAATGTAGGGGATGAAATCGATGTAAAAGTTCTTAAATTTGACCGAGAACGAAACAGAGTTTCGCTTGGAATGAAACAAATGGGCGAAGACCCCTGGGGAGACATCAAAGGAAGATACCCACAAGGAGCAAAAACAAAAGCCAAGATAACCAATTTAACAGATTATGGATGCTTCGCCGAATTGGAAGATGGTGTGGAGGGTTTAGTGCACGTGTCCGAAATGGATTGGACAAACAAAAATGTACATCCATCGAAGATTGTAGATTTGGGCCAAGAGGTCGATGTGATGATTCTTGAAATTGATGAAGAGCGTAGAAGAATTTCTTTGGGTATCAAGCAGTGTTCCTCTAACCCTTGGAGTGATTTTGAGTCTAGTAAAAAGAAGGGTGATAAGGTGTCTGGAACTATCAAAAGTATTACTGATTTTGGAATTTTTATAGGTCTTGAGGGTGGTATAGATGGACTTGTCCATCTGTCAGATATTTCTTGGCATGACGATGGAGAGGAAGCTGTAAGAAACTATAAGAAAGGAGATGAGGTTGAGACTGCAGTTTTGAGCATTGACTCGGAAAGAGAAAGAATTTCTTTGGGAATTAAGCAGCTTTCAGAGGATCCGTTCGGTGACTATGTAGCCCAAAATGAAAAAGGTTCAATTGTCAAAGGTAAAGTAACAAAAGTCGAAGAAAAGCTTGCGGTAATTCTTTTAGCAGAGAGTGTTGAAGCTTTACTAAAATCTTCTGAGTTCTCAAGAGAAAAGACAGTGGATCTGACTACTGCTTTAAAGGTTGACGATGAGATAGAGGCGAAAATTATAAGCCTTGATAAGAAAAACAGAACAATTTCTTTATCTGTGAAGGCAAAAGATCTTTCTGAAGAAAAGGCGGCAGTCAAAGCTCATAAGGACAGTGAATCGGATACTAGTGAGTCAGGAGGAGCTGCGACGATTGGCGATTTGATCAAGGCACAAATGGATAAATAGCAGTCTCATACTGAGATTTATTCCCTCTAATTAACTCTACGCTAATGACTCTGCGATGTTATTTTGGTAAGGTGACAAGATGACTAAGTCGGAACTAATAGATAAGATTTCATCGAATCAAGAGCAACTTCCTCCGAGAGACGTTGAAATGGCGGTGAGAATGATTCTTGATCGGATGGTGACTTCTCTATCTAACAATGAGAGGATCGAGATCAGGGGATTTGGAAGTTTCTGTCTTCATTACAGAGCGCCTCGCATTGGACGTAACCCAAAGACTGGGGCTGCAGTTGATCTAGTTGGTAAATTCGTACCTTATTTCAAACCTGGGAAAGAGCTTCGAAGAAGAGTCGATTACTGAAATAGGTTTCTTAGTTTAAGCTTCTGCACTTTCCCATGTCATCAACTCAGTGAACTCAATTGATCCTCTAGCTTTTTAAGAACACTTGTAACCTTACTGAGTTTATCTGATTCACTCTTAATGACGTTCGCTGGTGCATTGCTCATGAATTTATCATTACCCAGCTTTTTCTCAAGAAGACTTTTTTCTTGAGTCGCTTTTATAACTGCTTTCTCTAGTCTTGACACCTCTTGCGCAATATCTATATTACCTTTCAACGGAACAAAAATTTCCATATCATCGATAACAGCTGTCGCAGAATTTAAAAGATTATTTTTGCTTTGAATCCACTCGATCCTGCCTACCCTCGCCAGTTTTTTGATGTAAAGCTGCAAACTAATTACTCTCTCTTTTTCTTTTTCATTAATTGTATAAATATAGATATTTAGATTTTGGGATTGATTGATTTGCAATTCACCTCTGATATTCCTTATTGCAGTTACAATTATCTTCAACCGAGCAATTTCTTTTTCAGAGGTTACGCAAGTTTTGTGCTCACCACTTTTAGGATAACTTTTCAGCATAATTGTATTTTTGTTTAATTTATTATTTTGGATCGTTGATGGCATGTTTTGCCATATTTCCTCCGTTATGAATGGTAGAAAAGGATGTGCAAGCCGAAGAATTATTTCCAAAGTTTTTAAAAGTGATATTTTTGTAGATTCTCGGACTCCTTTTTGCTCGTTATCCAAAATAGCGATTTTTGCCATCTCTAAATACCAGTCACAATATTCATTCCAGACAAAGTCATAAAGCGCTTGAGTCGCGATGTCGAATCGAAAATTATCAAGTGCATTGTTGACTTCATTAATTGCTTTTTTAAGAGCTGATTCTATCCATTTGTCTGGTGTTGACACTTTATGTGGTTTGTCTGGTGTAATAGGTTCTTCACATGTCATTAAGACAAAGCGGGACGCATTCCAAAGCTTATTGCAGAAATTTCTGTATCCCTCTAATCTTTTCATATCCCAATTTATATCTCTCCCAGTTGAAGTTAGTGCACAAAGAGTAAATCTTAGTGCATCAGTTCCATGAGGTTTTATTCCATTCGGAAATTGTTTGCGGGTTCGAGCGGCAATCTTATCTGCATATTGAGGTTGCATTAGATTTTTAATTCGCTTTGCGACTAAAGTATCTAAACTAATACCATCAATCATATCTAATGGATCCAGCACATTACCTTTCGCCTTAGACATTTTTTGTCCACTTTCATCACGAATAAGTCCGTGGACATAGACTTTTTTAAATGGAATGTTTAGATTTGCTTGACTATTTTTAAGAATATGATTTGTCATCATAATCATGCGTGCAACCCAAAAGAATATAATATCAAAACCCGTTACAAGGACTGATGTTGGATGGTATTTTTGAAGCTCGCCAGAATGCGATGGCCACCCCTGAGTGACAAATGTCCAAAGTGCGGAAGAAAACCATGTGTCAAGAACATCATCATCTTGATGAAGATTACAATCTGTTAATTTATACTTTTCTCTTATAGATGCCTCGTTCTCACCAACATAGTGATTGCCATTATCGTCGTACCATGAGGGAATTCTGTGACCCCACCATAGCTGTCTTGAAATACACCAATCTTGGATATTTCTCATCCATGAGAAATACATATTCTCATATTGAGATGGAATAAACTCAATGTGCTTATCCTCCACCAGCTTTATCGCGGCGTCTGCAAGTTTTTTCATGCTGATATACCACTGATTTGTGAGCATTGGTTCTATTACGACACCGCCTCTATCTCCGTATGGGACAACCATCTCATGTTCATCGATGGACTGTATGCTACCGTCTGAGTGCAATCTTTCGACTATTTGTTTTCGCGCAACAAATCTATCAAGGTTGTGGTATTCTTTGGGTATATCACAGTTGACTTGAGCATCGGGTTTTCCATCGCTTGTCATGACTTCCGGCACAGGCCTAATTTTCCCATCCAATGTAAAAATGTTAATCATCGGTAGCTTATGTCTTTGACCAACTTCGTAATCATTGAAATCATGCGCCGGTGTTATTTTGACACATCCTGTGCCTTTTTCTGAATCTGCATACTCATCGCTAATAATTGGTATCTTTCTTCCAGTGATAGGAAGAATGGCGTAACCACCTATTAGATTTTCATAGCGACTGTCTTTTGGATTTACTGCGATAGCTGTATCACCAAAAAAGGTTTCTGGTCGGGTTGTACTTACTACAATAAAAGTACGGCCATTCGTCCCATTTAGCGACTCATCTAGCGCATATTTGATATTCCACATCTTTCCTTTAACAGCTCGATTCTCCACCTCAAGATCAGAGATTGCTGTATTGAGCTTGGGATCCCAATTTACTAGTTTTTTACCTCGATAAATGAGTCCATCTTCATATAGTTTGGTGAATACCTTGATGACTGCGTTCGAAAAATCTTTATCCATTGTAAATTTTTCTGTTTGCCAATCCACAGAGTTGCCTAATCGACGCATTTGTTGGGTTATGGTATTACCTGACTGATTTTTCCATCTCCAAATTTCTGCAATAAAATTTTCTCTTCCAATATCATTCTTTGACAATCCTTGCTCAGCCATCAGGTTTCTCTCGACTACCATTTGCGTTGCAATTCCAGCGTGATCGGTACCTACTTGCCATAGTGTATCCTTGCCTTGCATTCGAGCACGTCTTATTAAAACGTCCATTATGCTATGTTGGAGAGCATGACCAAGATGCAGAGTGCCGGTTACGTTTGGTGGTGGTATTACAATAGAGTAGGGATCCCCAGATCCTTTAGGTCTGAAGAATCCACTCTGTTCCCAATACGAGTACCACTTGTTCTCGATTTCCTTTGGGTTGAATGTTTTATCCATTATTTACAGCGTCTATTTAATATTTTTAAGCCAACAATTATAAGTCCTGACAACTTAACCTGCTAGCAAGAAAAGGATTTAACAATTACTTAGATGAATTACGTTGACAGATCTTCAAAACTGAGCGGGTAACCAAGTTTCTTTAAGCAGGAATAAATATTCTGTTTTGTTTTTATTGAGTCTTTGTCAGATGGAATGATTTCAATTACTTGGTCAAAGCGGCTAAACCAATCAGGCATCTCTTGTTGATAATTGAAAAGAATTTGAGAGTGATGATTTGGTTCTGGTAGATGATTAATGCTTACAACTTCATCGGACTTGCTAATACAATGAGGAATGAACGTCTGAGGTTCATAAGTCCATAACGCATTGCTAAGGTTTGATGAAAAGTTTTCGCTCGGTGTAAGGCAGAGAATGTGACTTCCTTTGAAGTAGTTATTTTTTATAGCAAAAAATAAGTATGTTAGGATTTCTGATTGAGAGTTACCAAACTTTTTAAAGTCGATTTTAGTCATTCAAGTATTCGAGAAATTATTCTAACAAGCTTGTGTCTTGAGAAATTCCATTAAAAGCGGAACTGGTCTTCCGGTAGCTCCTTTCTTTTTACCGGAAACCCAAGCTGTCCCGGCAATATCAAGATGTGCCCATTTATACTGTTTAGTAAATCTTGACAAAAAGCATGCAGCGGTAATAGTCCCTGCCTCACCTCCAATATTAGCAACATCGGCAAAATTACTCTCTAGTTGCTCATCATACTCCTCCCAAATTGGCAGCTGCCAAGCCCTGTCGCCAGAGGAAGTCCCACTTTGCAAAAGAAGTTGGGCAAGCTCATCATTGTTAGAGAGCATTCCAGTTGTAAGTTTACCGAGCGCACCTATGACTGCTCCCGTCAAAGTTGCAATATCAATTACATAAGTTGGCTCGAATTGATTAGCATAGGTAAGTGCGTCGCAAAGGATCAGCCTTCCTTCTGCATCAGTGTTTAGTATTTCTATTGTTAAGCCTGACATACTTTCAATGACATCGCCCGGTTTCGTGGCATTCCCTGCGGGCATATTTTCCACAGCTGGCACAAGGCCTATTACATTTACGGGTAGTTTTGTCTCAATTAGTGCTGAAATTACTCCCAAAACGGAAGCACCTCCGCACATATCAAACTTCATTTCATCCATTCCTCGCCCCGGTTTAAGGCTAATGCCACCAGTATCAAAAGTAACGGCTTTACCAACTAGTATAATTGGCTTTAGGTCATCTGATGCACCTTTGTATTTCAGTGTGATTAAATTACTTTTTTGCTCGGATGCATTACCTACTGATAAAAGTGACATCATCTTTAATTTTTCAAGTTGAGCTTCATCCATTATTTCAACTTCAACATTATCGTGATTTTTAGCAATAGAGATTGCTTGCTCACTCAAAAATCTTGGAGTGCAGAGATTTGCGGGCATATTTCCAAGGTGCCTACAAGTGTTCATACCTTTACCTACAGCCGCTCCATATTTAAAATCTCTTGACCTTGATTCCATTGATTCTTTGTCATTTGACCACAAGCATACACTTTCCAAATTTGTCTTCGTGATAGTTTTATAGGAGTAATTAGCTTGTACAATACTCCGGGAGATTATTTCTATTTCGTCACTTCCATAATTTTCATCAATGACCCAAACGGCACTATTTATATATTTTTTAATTAAGAGCATGGCTGC
>CACJVE010000037.1 GCA_902596775.1 uncultured SAR92 cluster bacterium | reverse complement strand
CATATCTGGATCCACATTTTATTATGCTGAAGGATATCATCAGCAGTATTTGCAAAAGAACCCAAATGGTTATTGCGGTTTGCGTGGAACGGGTATTGATTGTCAATCTTAAATAGCTCTCTGTCGCTCTTTGATTGGATCGGGAAGAGGTATGGCGGACAGAAGATCTTGTGTATATTTATGTTTAGGGCTATCCCAAACACTTTCTGTGTTCCCATTCTCAACTATTACCCCATTATTCATAACAATTATCCTGTCAGAGATATAACGGACAACTGACAAATCATGTGATATGAAAAGCATGGTTAGGTTATGTCTCTCAACAAGCTCCAGAATTAGATCAAGGATTTGCGATTGGATTGTTACGTCTAATGCGGAGACTGGCTCGTCCGCAATTATGAATTCAGGTTTTGTTGCAATTGCCCTTCCAATGGCAATTCTCTGTCTTTGACCTCCTGAAAACTCGTGAGGATATTTGTAAATGCTACTTTTAGCTAAGCCAACGTCACTCATTAGCTGATTTACAAATTCAAGTACCCAACTCTTTGGAACAATTTCATGATAGAGAAGCGGTTCGGAAAGCGTTTCGTAAACTGTCATTCTAGGATTTAAAGAAGCATAAGGATCTTGAAAAATCATTTGCATTTTTCTTCTATATGGAAGTAATTCACGGTTAGTTAAACAGCCTAGTTCGTTGCCGAGGTATTTTACCGACCCCGAAAAAATAGGGGCTAACCTAAGCATTGATCTCCCTAAAGTGGATTTACCAGAGCCTGACTCACCGACTAAACCTAATATTTCGCCCTCAAAAACTTCAAGACTCACATCATTAACTGCTTTTGTGAAGTAATTCTGATCAGTTTTCTTCTTTTTATGATCTTTAAAAAAAGTCTTTAAATTTGTAACTTCGATAAGTGCATTTTCATTTGACCTATTTGGACGTTTTTTTGCACCTTCTGGGATGGCTGCTAGAAGTTTTTTAGTATATTCATCCTTAGACCTATAAAAAATTTCATCAGTTTTATCTTTCTCTTTTATCACTCCCTCACACATGACCATCACATGGTCTGCTATCCCAGCAACTACTCCAAGATCATGGCTAATAAATATTACAGCTACGTCACGATTTTCCTGAAGTTTTTTAATCAGTTTTAATATTTGTGATTGAATAGTAACGTCTAATGCGGTCGTGGGTTCATCGCATATCAGCAGCTTTGGCTCAGTAATTAGTGCCATTGCTATCATTACTCTTTGTCGCATCCCTCCAGAAAATTCATGAGGATAAGAATTAAACCGCTCCGAGGCATTTTTAATTCCAACTTCTTTAAGCAGTGAGAGAGCTTTTGACCTCGCTTCTTTGATGGAGTGTATCTTTTCCTTGTTCGGGTTTTTGAGCAGTGGTTCCATGATCTGATCACCTATTGTCAGAAAAGGATTGAGAGAGGTCATGGGGTCTTGAAATATGATTGCAATATCATCACATCTATGACTTCGCATATCCTTTGCGCTGCACTTTAGTAGATCACTGCCTTCAAAAAGGGCTTCACCCGATTCAACTTTTGCCGGTGGTTTTGGAAGAAGGTCCAAAAGGCTATAACATGTTACTGACTTACCCGACCCTGATTCTCCTACGATCGCCAGAGTTTCTCCTTTATTTACTGAAAAAGAGACATTTTTCACTGCTTCCACAATTCCATTCCGGGTGTGAAAATTTATAGAAAGATTTTTAACATCTAATATCATAATACCTAATCTTTTGACGCTCTTGGATCGAGTGCATCACGAAGTCCATCACCCAAAAAGTTTAAAGAAAATAAAGTTAGGGATAAGGCCATCCCGGGAAATATTAGTAGCCATGGATATTCTTCCATTGTTTCTACTCCATAGTTGATTAATAATCCCCATGAACTCTGGGGGGGCTGAATCCCTAAACCAAGAAAACTCAGAAACGCCTCCAACAGCATAACACTGGGAATTGTCAAAGTGGTATAAACAATTACCGGGCCTATCGTATTTGGAATAATATGTTTTTTTATTATAACCCAGCGGGTCAAGCCAATAGAGTAAGCAGCTTCAATAAATTCTTGATTTCTTATTGACATGACTTGACTTCTGACTATTCTAGCCATTGTTAACCATTCAACTGCTCCAATCGCTAAGAATAAAAGCAAGATATTCCTTCCAAAAACAACCATGAGCAAGATAATGAAAATCATGAATGGTAATGCATAAAGTGCGTCTACAATTCGCATCATAACAGCATCGAGTCGCCCACCAAAAAAACCAGCTATTGCTCCCCAGCTTATTCCTATAACTAGAGCAACACTCGTTGCTACGAATCCCACCATCAGAGACACTCGACCGCCATACATGATACGCGTTAGCATATCTCTTCCGAAAATATCTGTTCCTAAAAGATGTTCTTCAGACGGAGCTGTTGCTCCAATTGCAAGGTTTTGCTCCTCGTATCCATATGGAGCGATTATCGGAGTGAGTAGTGAGATCATGATTAGAGTCAGTAGAACAATTAACCCAGCAATCGCCAGACGATTCTTACTTAATCTTATCCAAGCATCTCGCCATAGAGAGCTCGATTTCAGCTCGCTACTCGCCTCAACTTGAGATGTTATATTGTTTAGTTTATCCATTGGAAACTTCATCTCTAAGTTTTGGATTCAGCCATATGGAGATCAAGTCTGAGATTAGGTTAAAAATAATAATTAGGGTAGACAGAAAGATTGTCATTCCAAGGATTAGCGTATAGTCACGGTTAAATGCAGCTTGGACGTAGAATCTTCCAATACCTGGTATTTGAAATATTGTCTCTACAACGAATGATCCTGCCAGAAGTCCGGCAAAAGCAGGGCCTAAAAAAGCGACTACAGGAATTAATCCACCTCTTAAGGCATGTTTAATTATGACTGTTGTCTCGCGCAGACCCTTTGCTCTAGCTGTCCTTATGTAATCTTGAGACAAAATTTCCAGCATGCCACCTCGAGAGAGTCTTGCAATGAATGCTGCATAACCAGTCCCTAGAGTTATTGATGGAAGTATTTTATCCCCAGGGATATCACCCCAGCCTGAGACTGGTAAAAGTTCTAATTGAATTCCAAAAACTAACACCAGAAGAGGTCCGAGAAGAAATGATGGCATACATATTCCTATCATAGCCAAGGTCATAGGAACGTAATCTTGAAGGGTATTTGGACGCATTGCAGCACCCACTCCAGATAATACACCAATTAAAATTGCAATAATCATTGCATAAAATGCGAGCTCTGCGGTTATAGGCAAGCCAGCCATAATGAGTTCATTGACACTTCTCCCCGGATACTTGAATGATGGACCAAAATCACCTCGAGCGATATCTCCCAAATAACCTAGGTACTGTCTCCAAACTGGTTGATCAAGTTTGTATTGAGCTTCTAGTGCTTGAATTACCTCTGGTGGAACAGCCTTGTCAGCTGAGAAAGGTCCCCCAGGCGCCGCATGCACAATGAAAAATGTTGCTGTAATAACAATAATTAGTACGGGTACTGCTTGAAGTAGTCTTGATAAAAGAAACTTGATCATTTGAATATTAGGATTAGTTCAAAGATTCTAAGTAGATATCTTTGTAATAAGCATGATTCATAATATTCGAGTCGAAGTTCTTTACTGCAGAATCAATCAATTGTATCGAGGTGTACGTGTAGATCGGTATCACTGGCATATCATCAAGCAGCATCGTTTCTGCTTTTTGAAAGATTTCTAATCTCTCTTTATGAGATTTTGTTGCGGGTGCAATCTTGAGAATTAAATCGTCATACTCTTCGTTACACCATCCTGTTCTGTTATTACCTCCCTCACATATAAACATATCCAAGAAATTATTGGGGTCGACATAATCTCCTATCCAGCCAGCCCTTGAGATTTGGTATTCTCCAGCGCTTTCGCTGTCAAGATAAACTTTCCACTCTTGGTTTAAAATTTGAATATCTATATTTAAATTTTTCTTCCACATCTCTTGAATAGCAATCGCAATTTTTCTGTGCCCTTCATTAGTATTGTAGAGAATCTCAGTAATCGGAAAATCTTTTCCATTTGGATAACCAGCATCGGATAAAAGTTTTCGTGCTCGCTCTGGATCATATTGTAAAGAGCTCTCTGGAAAATATCCCATTGTACCCGGTGGGGTCATCGCATAAGCAGGAATTTGTCCCCCTTTGGTAATCTTTTCAACAAGATTTACTCTATCAATCGCCATCGCGAGAGCTCGTCGTATTCTTGGATCTTGAAGGTGCGGAACATCAACATTAATTCTATAAAAGTATGTACCAAGATATGGTGATATTCGCATAGGCGAATCATCTATTTCTTTATAGGCAGCTATTTTATCGGCAGGTAGGCTCGACGTAACATGTAACTGACCAGCTCTAAACATTCTTTCTTCGGTAACCATATTATCGATTGGAAGAAAGACTATCTCATTCAGATCAACGTTATCAGAGTCCCAGTAATTCTTATTTTTCTTTACAAGAATTTTTCTATTAATTTCCCACTCATCAAGAGTAAACGCTCCGTTGCCAACCAAATTGCCAGCATATGTCCATCGGGTTCCTCGTTCATCCGCCGCTCCAAATTTTTCGATGGTCTCTTTATGAACAGGAAATAAACTGTAGTGGTCAAGGAGTTGTAAAAAATATGGGGTTGGATGATTGAGTGTTACTTGAAGAGTATTTTCGTCTAACGCCTTCGCACCCACTTTTGAAAAATCTGTAAGAGCTCCTTCATAATATTCTTGAGCATTCTCGATAGGGAAAAGCATATACGCATATAAATTTCCGAGGGCGGGTTGAAGCGCACGCCACCAAGACCAGACAAAATCATTTGCTGTCAAAGAGTCGCCATTTGACCATCTAGCATTATCGCGAATTTTGAAAGTATAAACTCGTCCGTCGTCACTTATATCCCAAGATTCAGCAACGCCTGGTTTTGGTAGCAAGGTTTTTCTATCCTTTAAAACGAGACCTTCCATTAGAGCCGAAATGACATGATGCTCTGGAACTCCAGTTGCTATTTGTGGATCTAGACTTTGCGGTTCAGTGCCATTTCCCCAATACAAGGTTCCATTAATATTTCCTTTTTCAACATTAGTTTGGCTATCACCGCAGCTTGCAGATAACAAAAGCAGTTGAGCTAAAAATACTAGCTTTAAAAGATTTATTGACTTCTTTAACAGTTCGCTCAAGTTCAATATCAATGAAATTTCCTTCATGCCTAATCCTTAGTTCTTTAACTTCACTCGATTATACGCTGTGATTAAAATATATCTATTATGCTGTTAAAAAATTGTGTTGCGATGATTCTGTAAAACTCACATAATCACCTTTGATGGTGGTTCTCTTTGGTGCCCTTGCAATGGTGGATTGCGAATCCCGCCAGGCCCGGAAGGGAGCAACGGTAGTTATTTAACCATGTGCCGAGGTGTTGCTAAGGGGAGCCACTTTTTCTTTTTGCTTTTCATTAATTTGAGAAATATTTAACGAGGCGAAATGAGTCAAACAGTTCTTGCCAGAAAGTGGCGTCCAAAGTTTTTCCCAGAGATCATTGGTCAGGATCATGTGTCCAAAGCACTCTCTAATGCTTTGAATAGTGGTAGGTTGCATCATGCTTATTTGTTTAGTGGCACGCGTGGTGTGGGCAAAACTACCATAGCTAGAATTCTCTCAAAATGTCTAAATTGTGAAAGAGGAGTTTCCGCGACTCCTTGTGGTCAGTGTTTGAGCTGTCAAGAGATTGCCAATGACAGATTTGTAGATTTAATTGAAGTCGATGCAGCATCAAGGACGGGAGTTGATGACATGCGTGATTTGCTTAATAACGTCCAGTATCTTCCAGCTCGGGGTAGGTTTAAGGTATACCTTATTGACGAGGTTCATATGCTGTCCAAGTCAAGCTTTGCTGCTCTATTGAAAACCTTAGAGGAACCACCTGAGCATGTTAAATTTTTGTTTGCGACAACAGACCACAAAAAAGTTCCTATAACAATTTTGTCTAGGTGTTTGCATTTTAGCTTGCGCGCAATTAGCGCTCAAAAAATAGCTCATCATTTAAAAAATATTCTTGAAAACGAAAACGTTGGTTTTTGTGAAGAATCGATATTATCTATTAGCAAAGCTGCTGATGGGAGTGTTAGAGACGCATTAAGTCTCACTGATCAAGCGATCGGGATTGGCGGTGGCTCAATTAACAAGGGCGTTGTTGATACCATGTTGGGTAGCGTTGAGAAGTACCTTTTAAATGACATATGTAAACATATTGCCTCAAACGATGCGACTGCTTTACTAAAATCAATAGATCAAATGGCGCAAACCTCTCCTGACTATTATGATGCTCTTGATCAGCTAATTTCTATTTTTCACGACATAGCCGTCATACAGGCACTGCCAGAACATAAAAATGTAATTTCAATTGATGATGAAGTTTTTCTATTAGCGGAAAAGTTCACCAAAGAGGATGTTCAAATCTTCTATCAGATATGTTTGCTTGGGAAAAGAGATCTGCATATTAACTCAGATCAGCGGATAGGATTTGAGATGATAATGCTAAGGTGCTTGAGTTTTAAGCCGGGTGATTTATCAAATAATCTCTTGAGTAAGGCAATTGAAAATATCAAGCCAGAGACACCTGATGACAAAAGTGAAACAGCGCTCCCAACCAAGACAGAAAAAATAGTCGAGATTGTCTCGTCTTCAGAAGAGCAGAATGTAGCAGAGCAAATTGATTGCAAGATGAAATTTGAAGAGTTTAAGAAAAGCTCATGGATCTCAGTTATAAAAGAACTAGATATAAAGTCATCATTAAGTGTTATTGCTAATAATTGTGTTGTTGAAAAAATTGAGGCAACAACAATTTTTTTCACGATATCTGATAATTGCAATAGCCTTTTGAACAAGGATCATGAGGATGAGTTAGCATCTTTACTTTCTAAATATTTTAACACACAGATTGAGGTGAGGATTTTGACTGGAAAACCTGAGGGAGAGACTCCTAATAACTTAAAAGATCGGGAGCATCGAAATAAAATTAATGAAGCCATCGAGGTAATAAATAACGATCCATCAATTATAAAATTTAAGCAGATATTCGATGGATCAGTTGACACTGAATCAGTAAAAATTAAAGAGTGAAGAAAGAAATATGGATATGAATAATCTAATGAAACAAGCACAAAAGATGCAAGAAAAAATGGCTAAGATGCAGGACGATTCTCAGAATATTGAAATTACTGGAGAATCGGGTGCCGGACTTGTAAGTGTTACAATTACCGGGCGGTATGATGTTAAAAACATTTTTATTGACCCTTCAGTTTTTTCCGAAGATAAAGACTTTTTAGAGGACTTGATTGCGGCAGCATTTAACGATGCGGTAAGAAAAGTTGAATCAGAGACAAAATCTATGATGAATTCGATTGCTGGTGGGTTGCAGATGCCACCAGGATTTAAATTCCCATTTTGATGGATTGTTGATTTGAAATGCAGGAAATCATCCTAAATAAACTTATAAGCGATTTGGCTAGGTTTCCAGGTATTGGTAAGAAATCTGCGCAAAGAATGGCCATTCATCTCCTGAATAAAGATCGGCATGGAGCAAAAGAGATATCTTGCTCGATAACGGATGCACTTGAGACTATTAATAAGTGCTCTATGTGCAGGGCATTGACCGAATTTGATGTTTGCGCAATCTGTAGTAACGAACGACGTTTAAAGGATCAAATTTGCGTTGTAGAAAGCCTTCAAGACATGTACGCGATAGAGCAAGGAGGAGGTTTTAAAGGAAAGTATTTCGTTCTGTACGGTCACCTGTCTCCAATCGATGGGGTAGGAGTTGAAGATCTTGGCATTAATCTTTTGATTGAACGAATTAGGTCTGGTGAGATTAAAGAAGTAATCATTGCGACTAATCTTACGGTCGAGGGACAAGCAACAGCACATTTTATCGCGGATAAGGCAAGAACTTTGGATATTGCAGTATCAAGAATAGCCCATGGAGTTCCAGTCGGAGGAGAATTGGAATATCTGGATGGTGGCACATTAAATCTTGCAATAGAGAGCAGGCAAGGGTTTTAGTTGAAAGTTTGGATTGACTCGCGGAATGAGTTGCTTGAGGTACTCGAAAGTCTGACTAATGAGAAATACATAGGTTTAGATACCGAATTTATTCGAACGAATACGTTTTTCCCTGAACTAGCATTGATCCAGCTGTCAGATGGAGAGAAATGTTGGTTGGTCGATGTCTTGTCGATTAATGATCCTACAATATTTAAAGCATTTTTCGAATCTGGTAAAAATCAATTTGTGATGCATGCGTGCGCAGAAGACCTTGAGGTCTTGCATAGAGCGTATGACATAGAGCTGACAAATATTTTTGATACGCAAGTTGCTGCAAATTTTTTAAATATTAGATTTTGTATTGGGTATGCTAACTTGGTCGATACCTTATTAAATATTCAGTTAGAAAAATCTATGACGAGGTCCAACTGGCTTCAAAGACCTTTATCTGAAGCGCAGAAGCTTTATGCTGCGCTAGATGTAATGCACCTTCCAAAGCTATACAAGTTGATGAATCAAATGTTAATAGACGCTGACAAGAAAAGCTCTTTCGACGAGGAGATGCAATATTTACTTAAATGGAATTATAGATGCAATGTTAAAGAGGCATATTATAAAAAAATCAAAGGTGCATGGAGGCTTAATGATGCAGAGTTGGTTAGATTGTATAATTTATCATATTGGAGAGAGACTGAAGCAGAAGAAACTGATATCCCCCGAGCCAGAGTTTTAGAGGAGAAGTCGATGTTAGATCTTGCAATCCGAAATCCTCGGATAACCGATGACTTATATTATATCGATTCTATTCATAGGTCTAAAATCAAGAGATATGGGATTAAAATTATTGATATTCTGTGCAAATGCCAAGAGATTAAACCAGAGCGACCGGAAAAACCGTTACAAAAAAATCAGAGACAGTTATTCAAAAGCCTAAAAAGTGACGTTAACCGAGTGGCGGAAGAAAATGACTTGCCGCCACAATTTTTATGCAGCAAGAAAGAGTTGGAAATTGTCGTAAGGAATCTGCACGACAACGAACGATTAATATCGGGCTTTAGGACAACATGGAGATATCATTTGTTTGATGCAATAATAGAAAAGCACCAACTGTCGAGTTAATGAGTAATAAAAAAGTAAATGACTAGTTTTTGGAAAACGAAAACACTCGATGAACTTACCGAGTCGGAGTGGGAGTCTCTCTGCGATCATTGCGGAAAGTGTTGCCTCGTCAAGTTGCAGGATGAAGAAACTGGAAAAGTAGCTTATACCAGTGTGGTTTGTAAATGCTACAACCTGAGCGATGCTTCGTGCAATGATTACAGAGATAGAGAGGAAATAGTAAACGATTGCGTATCCTTAAATTCGAAAAATATTAAATCCTTCGATTGGTTACCAAGTTCTTGTGCATACAAACTATTAGCAAACGGTGAGCCGCTTCCGGATTGGCACCATTTGGTTAGTGGTAATAAGAACTTAGTTCATGAATTAGGCGTATCGATAAAAGATAAGGCTATCTCGGAAACTTCTGTGAATGTGCTTGATATTCCTATGACGGTAATGAAATGGGTTTAGTATTTCAGGCAAGACATGTTTGATTATATTTTTGCATATTTGGTATATTTTTTTGGGGCCTCCGCTGTAATTTTCGGATTTTGGATGATGTTTTCTAGTGCGAAAGCTAAGTATCTGAGAGACGTTAGCATCATTTTTATTGCAGTGTTAATTCTTACTCCGATTGATGCGTATGTTGGTGAAGAATATCTTGCTCCCGCATTTTTTATTAGTATATACGAAGGTATAATTCTCAAGGGTAATTATGGTTTTCAGCGAGGTGCGGCACCAATATTTGCCTTATTAGCAGTGGTTTTACTTTTGTATCACTTAGGACGTCTA
>CACJVE010000036.1 GCA_902596775.1 uncultured SAR92 cluster bacterium | reverse complement strand
ATCTCCATTCTACAAATCAAGCAACCAAGCTTACACCCACCGAAATTCGAGATGGGTGGCTTAAGCATATATATTCGGAAGACGATGCTCCATTTTATAGAAAATTCCCATCATCTGAACCGGTAAAAGAAAACTTTCTTTGGGTTTCGAATGAAACCGCAAGAAATCTCATGGATAAAGGTTTTTATCCTCCAAAAACAAGCGATGCTAAATTGAATCCAAATAATTCGATGATAGATGCTCAACTGACAACAGAAATATTTGGTTTGCTTGCTCCAGCAAACCCAAAAGTAGCCCTAGAAATTTCAAGTCTTCCCATAATGACGACCGCCAGAGGTGATGCTGCATTGATTGCTAGCTTTTATGTGATTCTGCACTCTTTGGCTATTGATCTTTATCCTGATGAGGATTTGGGTAAGAACTTAAGAAGTTTTGCGAAAACCGCAAGCGCAGTTTTTCCTAATCAATCAACGCCTGCCAAAATATTAAACTTTGTTCTAAGTGATTATGAAAATAATAATGATAAAAATAATTGGGAGTCGACAAGAGATAAAATCTATAAGAGGTACCAAATCCAGAGCAATGATGGATATACATACAAGAAACCTTTCGATGCCAATATCAATTTTGCTGCTAGTTTAGTGAGCTTATTCTATGGCAACGGAGATTTTAAACGAACAATACAAATAGCAACGCTCTCAGGTTGGGATTCAGATAATCCTGCTGCAACATGGGGAGGTCTGCTTGGATTTATACTTGGAAAAGATAAAATCAAAATGTTATTTCCTGGTACTAATTTGTCTGAAACATTCTGGATTCACAGAACAAGAAGAAATTTTCCAACGTTTACTGATGGTGAATCAGGTGTTGATAGATTTTCTATAATGGCAGAGAGAGAAAGTAAAATCGCAGGGCAAATAATCAAAGAAAAAATGAATGGGTGCTTTGACAAAGAAAAAGAACGTTGGATTTTTTCTGTAAACTAAGTCACTTTAACAAGAGAGGTTGTTATTTATGAGAAACATCAGTTTAATAATTGGTTTGGGGATCTTATTTTCAATGATTGCAAATTCATCTGATAATCCGTTAATTATTGACGTCCGAACTCTGGATGAATGGAATAATGGACATATAGAGGGCTCACACCACATAGAATGGCAAGTTATATCCGAAAATATTTTTGATTTGACGTCTGATTTTAATAAGAAGATCTACGTCTATTGCAGAAGTGGCAACCGATCTGGAAAAGCAAAAAACATGCTAAACGCACTTGGCTTTGATAATGTAATAAACGCTGGTGGAAAAGAAGAGGCAGAGAGTCTCATCAAGTCTCTTGATGATAGTAAGTGAAGTTAACCTAAAATCCTCTATTTTTGACTAATGCAGTTTAAAGCTTGTTCCAAATCTAGCTGCAAATCTTCATAAGTTTCGATGCCTACAGAAAACCTTACTAAACCATCCACTATTCCAATTTCATCTCTAACCTCTTTTGGCACTGACGCGTGAGTCATAATTGCTGGATGTTCAATTAAGCTCTCAACACCGCCTAAGCTCTCAGCTAGAGAAAAAACTTTGGTATTTTCCAAAAATTTTTGTGATGCAGGAAGACCTCCTTTTAATACAGCGGTAATCATCCCACCAAATCTATGCATTTGCCTTTTGGCAATGTCATATTGCGGATGAGAGACTAAACCCGGATAGATTACCTTTTCTATCAAAGGATGATTATCCAAATATTGTGCTAATCTCGAAGCACTATCACAGTGTTTCTCCATCCTAACTGCCAATGTCTTTAAGCTTCGAAGCAATAGAAAACTATCGAAAGGACTTAATATCCCTCCAACTGAATTCGATAGATAAAATAGTTGATCCGCCAAATCTTCTCTGTGCTTTGCGCATACTGTCACTCCTCCAACAACATCTGAATGCCCATTCAAATATTTTGTTGCAGAGTGGACAACAATATCAATACCAAAATCTAAGGGTTTTTGAATAAATGGAGAGCAAAACGTGTTGTCACAGACGCTAATAATATTATTGGCTTTTGCAAATTTAGCAATTTCTGCAAGATCGACTAACTTTAATAATGGATTGGTTGGACTTTCTACCCAAATCATTTTGGTATTTGGTTGAACAGCATCCTCTAGTTTATTTAGATCACTTAAATCTACGAAACTAAAATCAAGACCCGCCGATCTTTTTCTCACATTCTCAAATAGCCGATAAGTCCCTCCATAAAGATCATCCATAGCAATAACATGATCGCCAGAATTTAGAATTTCCAAAACTGTGCCTATAGCGGCCATTCCTGATGCAAAGGCATAACCCTTCGAACCGTTTTCCAACGAAGTAATACACTCTTCCAGAGCTTTTCGTGTCGGATTGTGACTTCTCGAGTATTCATAACCTTGATGGACACCAGGGCTCTCCTGCACATATGTTGAGGTGGCATATATTGGAGTCATGATTGCTCCATTACTGGGGTCAGGAACTTGTCCTGCATGGATAGCTTTAGTTTCAAATCCACTATTCTTCGAAATCTTCGACATCTTCGACATCATAAAACCTTAAGCATGTTGATCAACTTTTGTACGATAATGATTTATTAAATCGACTTTTGTTACAAAGCCTACAAATTTGTCACCGTCATATATGATTGCAACTTTGCCTTGCGTCAAGACTTCAATTAACTCATCTTCAGATGCACCTATCTGAAGAGTATCTAAATCAGTAACCATAAAATCGGAGACTGGTTTTTTAAAAGAAGACCTATCATTTTTAACGCTAAACAATAAATCTTCCTCATCGATGACACCCACCAAATCTTTTTGCTCCAAAACTGGGATCTGAGAAATATCGGATGCTCGCATTCTGTTGTATGCAGTCATGAGGGTATCGCTTGGCTGGACATAAATCATATCTCCCTCATCTGCTCTCCGATTTACCAAATCAGATAGATCACCCCTCTCACTCACATCAAGCAAATCATTATCTTGCAACCATGATTTATTGAATGCTTTTGATAAATATTTATTTCCAGTATCGCATATAAAGGTTACAACTTTCTTCTTCGTAGTCTGCTTTTGACACCATTTTACAGCGCCCGCAACTAAAGTACCTGTAGAGGAACCACCCAGAATGCCCTCCTCTCGAACTAAAATTTGCAAAATTTGAAAAGCTTCCTTATCCGAGACCACAACGGCATCATCCAAAAGATCTACATTTAGATTATCAGGAATAAAATCTTCACCCACCCCTTCAACCAACCAAGATCCACCGTCATATGAAAACTCTCCTTTTATCACTGCATCTGCAACAATTGAGCCTTCTGGATCTGCAGCAACCATTTGTATTTTCGGGTCTTTCTGTCTGAAAAATTCTGCCATCCCTGTCAGAGTCCCTCCCGATCCTACACCAGCAACTACAGCATCTAGATCTCCTGACATTTGCTCATAAATCTCAGGTCCTGTTGTTGTTCTGTGGATCATTGGATTTGCCGGGTTACTGAATTGGTTCGCTAGAAAACTTCCAGGGGTTTCAGCAACTACTTTCCTTGCAACATTATGATAATACTCGGGGTGACTCTCCGGAACATCAGAGCGAGTCAAAATAATTTCGGCTCCCAAACCCTCGAGGTGCAGAATTTTTTCCCTACTCATTTTATCGGGTATTACTAAAATAATTTTATATCCTTTCAACGCGGCAACAAGTGCTAATCCAATTCCAGTATTTCCTGCAGTCGCTTCAACTATTGTTCCGCCTGGTTTCAACTCACCCGATTCTTCAGCATCTTCTATAATTGCGAGACCAACTCGATCTTTAATTGATCCACCGGGATTTTGAGATTCTAATTTGACAAAAAGTTCACATGGCCCAACGTCAAAGCAATTTAACTTCAACATGGGAGTGTTCCCAATTAATGAAAGAAGGGATGAATTTATTTCCATATTATTAAATTTTTTCCTTAAAAATTAGCTGTAAGTAATTTTTTATTAAAAGAATTGGTTTGGCGTAAGTATACTCTGAAACGCGCCGATAATCTGATAGTATTATTGTTTTATTTATTTGTATCTGGTCTCTAAGGGTAAATTTATATGAACAAAGAAACAAGAATAGAAATAGAGGCAGCAGTTTTTAGACGGCTTTTGAATCATTTAGATCAAAGAAAAGATGTACAGAATATTGATTTGATGAACCTTGCAGGGTTCTGCCGAAATTGCTTAGGAAAGTGGTATGTCAACGAATGCGAAAACCAAGGCGAGGACGTCTCATATGACGAGGCAAGAGAGCTAGTGTATAAGATGCCTTATATTGAGTGGAAGACAAAATACCAAACTCCAATCTCATAGTTGTAACAGCTGTAAATTCAGTCCGTAATGAGCCTTAAAGATAGAATCCAATCTCGGTAACCTGAACATCTGCAACGTGGTCACGGCCATAAGCCACAACCCCGAGACTTCTTATTGATTTTGGATTTACGCCTTTACCCAACCACGATCCAGAGGGTTTAAAAGATTTCAACGGAAGAAAAACTTCTGTCCAATCATTGCTTGTAGAGAAAGCACTTTGATAATACTGCCAAGGCAACATCGTCCCGCGAGTCCTCAGGTGGATAAAATATTTTTCCCCATTTCCTCTAACTTTTAAGTAAACACCCTCAATATTTTTATCAAGTTTCTCATTAAGAGTGCTTCTAAACTGGATGAACCCACCATTATTTTCTGTGCTGACATTACCAGTCATCTTTGCATAAATTTGAGTGCCATCATCCTCTAATGCAACGTCGCCAGTAGAGATGCCTCCCATTACACTATCTGCTACGAAATTCCAATCAACCTTGGGACTCGGACTAAAATCATCAAGCATTATGAGTTCTTTTGAAAAGACCAATGATGAATACCCTAAAGAAAATGCAATTATGAATGGCAATAATGACTTACTTTTACAAATTTGCACAATTTCACCTCTGCTTGTATTGAGTCGGGCAATAGGCCCTGTTTACACTCTTATCTCTTAGAGAAAAATGTTTTGTTTTTCTCCCTGCTACTCTCTCCCGCCAGAGCTTGAACGATGATTTCTTCAGAGAGTTCTGCATTACCTTAATAACCTCGCCCTCAGAGAGACCGAATTCAAAAGAAATCGCCTCAAAAGGCGTACGGTCTTCCCAAGCCATTTCAATAATTCTAGATAAATCACATTGGGACACTGCTAACTTCCGCATGATAACCATATTCTTTAAAATTTTATTAGATTATAGTACGTTTAACGAATTTACTTGTATCAAAATATGTCTCACCGCAGAAGAAGTGAAACTAAACATAATCATCACAGACTAAATGGTTTAGATATCTTTAAGGCATTTGCTCTAATTATGATTTGCTCTTTTCTGGCCTCTTGTGGCGGTGGAGGTGGCGGTGAAAATGGTTCATCAACAATTACAATTCCACCAAACCCTCCAGAGCCTGCAATCGGTACAAACACATACCCCGGAATATCTTGGGAGGTTCGCGATCCTCAGGATGCAGATGTCTCAGTTACTGGTATAAATGAAGCTCTAGACTATGCCTTTCGGACTAACAAAAATACTCAAGGAGTAGTGATAGTTAGGCACGGCGTTATCATCGGTGAGAGATATGCGGATGATAAATCCGATAGTAGCTTAGCCACCAGTTGGTCGACAGGAAAATCGTTCGCAAGTGCTCTAATCGGAATAGCTTTGGACAAAGGATATATTGCCTCCATTGATGAACCTGCACATACCTATCTTCCAGAATGGGTTGGTTCAGGAAAATCGCAAGTTACTATTCGGTCTTTACTAGAGATGCGTTCAGGCCTTGGTGTGGGATCTGGCGGTGACACTAATATATATTCTGGGGGTGGCATAAATGGTGATCAACTTGCTTTCGCGCTTAACCGAAATTTGCAATCTACCCCTCGCACGCAAAATTGGTCATATTCAAATGCTGACTCTATGCTTATGGCTGGAATTATTGAGGAATCTACGGGTCAAAGTGTACTTGATTTTGCTGATAGGGAGCTTTTTTCAAAAATTGGCATGCAAGCAGACTGGTGGACAGATGAGTTAGGGCATGCAATGACCTACTGCTGTATTGATACTACCACACGAGATTTTGCAAGATTTGGTCTTTTATTTGCTCGAAAAGGAAAATGGCTTGATGATCAATTGATCTCTGAAAGCTGGGTAACGGAATCCACTCGGGTACCCAGCGGAACAAATAATCAAGCATATGCGCTGCAATGGTGGGTCAATCAGAACGATGGATATTTTTATGCTGCAGGTCTTCATACAAATAACATATATGTTTTTCCACAACTTGACCTGGTTGTCGTGAGAAATAGTGACTATGCGAAAATTGGTTCAAGTTCTATTAGAACTGGTAATAATTATCACTCGACAACTCCCCCTCTAAGTTGGTCTAATTCGTCTTTTCTACAACCAATTGTAAATGCTATAGAAAACTGACATGAAACTATATTCCACTATTGATAAAGAGAAAGGTTTGATCGAATATACCGATAAAAAGCGATATCTATGGCTTGGGTCAGTTTTTTTCCCTTTGCTACCTCTATATTTTATTTCTGTATATCTCAAAACTAATAACGAGTTAATTTTTTTAATTCCCCTTTGTATTAGTTATATCGTTATACCTATCTTGGATTGGCTGGTTGGCGCTGACACGAGTAATCCACCCGAAGAAATAGTACCTCTGTTAGAAGATGATAAATATTATCGATATTTAACTTTTCTGACTGTCCCAATGCACTTCATCGTGCTGATTGCTTGCGCGTGGACTGTTGGATCTCAATCTCTCTCACTCTTTGGAGTGGTCCTTATGGCAATCATGGCTGGTGGATACAGTGGCATTGGCATCAATACAGCCCACGAACTTGGGCATAAAAATACGTGGATCGAAAAATTGCTAGCTAAAATTGTTTTAGCTGTTCCAGCGTATGGTCATTTTACAGTTGAACACAATAATGGTCATCATATTAAAGTTGCTACTCCAGATGATCCTGCAAGTTCAAGAATGGGAGAGTCAATTTATAAGTTTGCATTGCGTGAAATACCGTCTACTTTCAATCGTGCCTGGCAACTTGAGGAAAAAAATCTTAAGAAACTCGGCAAGTCTTCTTGGAGTTTTGAAAATCAAATACTTCAATCCTATTTCATTTCATTAGTTTTCCAAGTTTCATTGGTTCTCATTTTTGGAGTAGAGATGATTATTTTTCTTATCGTTCACAATGTTTGGGCTTGGTTTCAACTAACCTCTGCCAACTACATTGAGCACTATGGATTATTGCGTGAGAAAAAGGCCAATGGCCGATATGAAAGATGCAAACCTCATCACTCTTGGAATACAAATTATGTCTTAAGTAATATTGTTTTATTTCATTTGGAGCGACATTCTGATCATCATGCATATCCAGCTAGACGCTACCAAAGCTTACGTAATTTTAACGATATTCCAGAATTACCAAACGGGTACTTTGGAATGTACCTGTGCGCTTATTTCCCATGGATATGGTTTAAGGTAATGGATGATCGATTACTCAACCTACCTCATATCAATGGAGACTTGTCTAAAGTTAATATTTGCCCCAAAAAACGGAATCTAATCTTTTCCAAATATATTTGAATAGCCTTTTTTCACCGACTGGCATAAAAATATAACTAATTCTCCACAGAAATCAGGTTTTTAGCCTTTAAATAGCGACATGTTTTACAGAGCGACATTTTTGAAGATATAATTTAACTCTATAGAGATAAATATATCGCTTAGAATAGATTTTAAATACGCAGACGTTATAATATTCCTTAGCTTGAGAGATTGAACTCTTACGTAAAAAACTACTATCAGAATAAGGGGAAAAAATGAATTCGAAAATTATCAAGACAATAATTGCAGCTAGTGTCAGCACATTAATGCTCAGCACCCCAGCTCTATCACAAATTGATGAAATCGTCGTTACAGCAAGTAAACGTGAGAAAACACTTCAAGAAGTTCCTATTGCTGTGTCCGTAATAACTGCAGACAAAATAGAAAAAGACCATATGATAGATATTTTTGATCTTCAGGCTGTTATTCCTTCTTTTGAAGCAAGGCAATATCAAACTTCTACAAACGCAACCTTCTTCATTAGAGGTTTTGGAAACGGATCAAATAATCCAGGGGTTGAACCATCAGTAGCTGTATATGTTGATGGCGTTTATCGATCCAGAATGCAAGGTCAGTTTGGAGACCTACCAAACGTAGAGAGAGTCGAAATTTTGCGTGGTCCTCAAAATACAATATTTGGGAAAAATTCATCGGCAGGTGTCGTCAATATTGTAACTAAAAAGCCGTCTTTCGAGGGCGAGAGTATGATCAAACTTGAGGCAGGCAATTACAATGCTAAAAAGTTACAAGGTTATTTTAGTGGTCCAATCGGCGATTCAGCGGCTGCAAGCATTAGCCTTACGAAAAATCAAAGAGACGGCTATACAAAGACTGCTATTCCTGGAAACAAAGACATTAACAATATAGATCGTGAGGCCATTCGAGGGGAAATTTTCTCTGATGTCACTGATTCGTTTCAACTCAGATTCATCATGGATTATGATAAAATAGACGAAATTTGCTGTACCGTTGGAAACTTAGTTCCTGGTCCATTGTTCCCTGCTCTGCAAGCATATCTCGGTGCGACACAGGTACCCACTGATCCTTACACTTATACGTTTAGCCCTAACTTTGACCCTCGCACACAAGCGACAAATCGAGGTTTTTCACTCAATATGGATGCAGATCTTGGATTTGCCAGTCTGTCAATGATTACTGCAGATCGTAGTTCAAAAACCTTAGCTGATTCTGATGTAGATTTTGACAGCACTCCTTTGCTCAATCGGAGTCCGCAGACGTTGGAGCTTTCTGGGTTCAGTCAAGAAATTCGCCTTACGTCTAATGATGATGAAGATTTGAAATGGCAGATTGGAGCGTTCTTTCAAAATGAGGATTTGCATCATATAAATGAGATAAATTTTGGCCCAGGCTTTAGGACCTTTGGTGAATTTCTAGCTCAATCGCCAGGCGCATTTGATGCATTAGAGGCAGCATTAGCGCCATTCGGCTATCCAGCTGGTGCCTCCTTTTCTGTTGGTCAGGGAGTCAAAGATACTTTTGGTCAAAAAAATAAGTCGCTTTCGCTATTTGGTGAAGTTGAATTTCCAATCTCTGAAAAGCTGACTGCAACACTTGGATTAAGTTATTTTAGCGATGAAAAGACTGTAACTTTTGATCAGGAAAATAACGACAGCTTTTCTGATCTAAATTTGTTCGGCATACTTTACACTAGCGCTTTGATGCAAGGTGCCACGCCCGAGCAAGCGGCTGCACTGGCGACTTCAAATCCATTGATGGCGTTTACTGCATTTCAATTTCTTCCTCAGAAAGTTGAATTCCCAAATGTGGCTCAGGACGGAAAGTCGGATGATAGTAATTATGATTACTCAGCAAAACTTAGCTACGCATTGAATGATGGTGTAACTATTTATGGTGGCGTGGCAACAGGTTACAAAGCGACTGCCTGGAATTTATCCCGAGACAGCGCGCCTGATCAAGCCGAGCTTGATGGTCTTCTTGCGGCAGGATATGTGCTCCCGAACAATTTCATAATGACGCGACGTTATGCTGATCCTGAGGAATCAACAGTTTTTGAGCTTGGAGCAAAAATTTTGATGGAATCTGGATATTTAAATGTTGCTATTTTTGATCAAACAATTGAAAACTTTCACTCTAATACCTTTGTTGGTGCAGCTTTTGTTTTAGCGAATGCGGGCAAACAATCTGCAAAAGGAATAGAGTTTGACTTATTGTATATGCCAACTGATAACATCGAATTTGCTTTTTCTGGAACGCTTTTAGATCCTATCTATGATGAATTCATAGGTTCTGCTGCCGGAGATATAAGTGGAACTGAGCCTGAAGGCGTTCACAAAGAAATGTTTGCTACTTCCCTAACTTGGAACTGGAATTATGGAACTCTAGACGGGTTTCTGCGAGCGGGGTACCAGTATGACGGTCCGGTTATCATAAGACCTGAGCCGGGTTACACCGAGCTATTAGAACCTTACGGTCACCATGAGCGTGAGCGAAATCTTGTTACAATGAGTGCTGGAGTAAGCAAAGATGCTTGGTCTTTAATGCTTTGGGGGAAAAATCTTACAAATGATGAGTTTTTAATTACCGCTTTCCCAGCAGTTGCAAACACCACTCAGCATAGCGGTTACCCAAATGCACCAAGAACTTATGGAATGACACTTAAAATGGATTTCTAAGTCAATCATACAGTTCTCAGAGGGCGGCCATTTGG
>CACJVE010000035.1 GCA_902596775.1 uncultured SAR92 cluster bacterium | reverse complement strand
TGATGTGAGATGTATACGGCAGCGTTTCAAATTGATCGTGAACTGATTTAAATCCACCTAAACTTGCCGCTGCAATAGTACTTCCATGGTATGCGTTAGATCGAGCGATGATGTATCTTTTTTTGGGTTGTTTTTTTAGATCCCAATAACGTCTGATAAGCCTTATGTTCGTGTCGTTAGCCTCAGAGCCCGAGTTAGTAAAAAAAACGTGTGTAAACTGTTTTGGCGAAATTTTAACAAGGCGCTCTGCAAGTTCCGCTGCGGGTGCGTTACTACATTGGAAAAAATTATTGTAGTAAGGCAGTTGATTAAATTGATTTGCTACCGCTTCACCTATTGCTGGCTGCGTATAACCCAAACTGCAGCACCATAAACCTGACATTGCATCCAGATACTTTTTGCCATCAGTGTCATAAATATAAATATGTTCTGCTTTTTCAATAATTCTCCCTTTAGACGATTGGTATTCTTGGAAATCTGTAAAGGGATGCAGATGATAAGAGGCATCGAGATTTTTCCATTGTGACGATGTCTTTTCCTTGTACATAGACTCAGGCTCTTCTGTTATTTTTCAGAGTACCATTTTCTCATACAGATATTATTTCGGCACTAAAAATTCTTGTTTTTTTTATTAAGTTTGTGGATCTTTTCCCCACCAAGTATTATCGACGCGATATGAAAAAAAATCTTCCAAAAATCGGGATCGTATGCGATGTGGTTCGGTCTGGACTCAACCAATTTCATGGTGCGGGCGAAAAGTACATAAATGCGGTAGCTCACGGTGCTAACGCAATGCCAATTCTCTTGCCTGCATTCGGAGATGGAGAGGACATTACTGATCTAGAGAGCCTTTATGATTGCGATGCTATTACAGATTTTATTGATGGCCTTTTTTTAACTGGTAGCCCCTCAAATATCAAGCCCGACTATTATAACGGCAACCCACATTCTGAAGGTATACTAGAGGACGTGCAGCGAGATAGTTTAAGTGTCGATTTAGTCAAAAAATGTAGAGAAAAATCCATACCAATTCTAGCTGTATGTAGGGGATTTCAAGAGGTAAATGTCGCTTTTGGCGGCTCCCTTCATCAAAAAGTACATTCGATTAAGTCATTTTTTGATCATCGAGAGACTAAAACGGATACCAGAGAAGACCAATATGGTCCAGCTCACTCAATTAATTTAGTTGAAGGTGGAAAGCTACAGGACATTACAAACGAGTCAGAGTTTCTAGTTAATTCTCTCCATTCTCAGGGTATTGCTAAATTAGCAGATTGCCTTTGCGAGGAAGCATTTTCTGAGGACGGGCTAATAGAAGCTTTTTCTTGTATAAGTAAAAACAGCTGGATTTTGGGTGTTCAATGGCATCCAGAATGGCAATTTGCAACGAATGACAATTCGTTAAAAATTTTCGCTGAGTTTGGCGACCAAGTGAGAAGAGCAGTCGCACTTAGAAATGCGAAATAAATCTGATTAGGTTTCATTTTGATTATTGCTGCGCGAATAGATTTCCTTTCCATCGAACCATGTTGAAAGTACCTTTGTTTCAGATATCTCGTTGAGCATATTTAGCGCATTCAGTTCGACTAGATTTTTATCTATAATTATAAAGTCAGCTTTTTTGCCAACTTCAAGCGATCCAGTCATTTGATCATGTTGGAGCATTTTTGCACCATTAATGGTATATGCGTCAATCGCATCAAAAAGACCTATCGCTTCCGATGAATTCATCACTCTTCCAGTGTCATTATTTTTTCTTGTTATAGATTTTTCGAGGTTGTAGAAAGGCCTAGGATCTCTTGTCTCTATAGGAGCATCACTTCCAGCGACCAGTATCCCTCCTGCATCTTGAACCGATTTAACAGGATATGAGTTTTTGTAGTAGTAATTTTTTTGATGGTACAAATCTTCCTCAGAAAAAATACGATCAAAGAAAGGCGATACCGTCATTAAATAATCAGAGAAAGGTTCGATCCATGAGTATGTGAAAGCAAAAAATATTTCAATATCAGAAAGTCTAGGTTTATCGTCGGGATGAATTACTTGAGCGTGACTAACAGAGAAGTTTCCCTGAGAGGTTGGATGCATTTTCTTTGCTGACTCAAATGCATCTATGGCAGCACGGAACGCACGATCCCCAATTGTATGACTATGAACATTTATACCAGCGCCATGAAGCGCGGCGGTATAGTTTTCAATAAATTCCAAATCATGCTCAAAGACTCCTTTGCTTCCTATACATTGGTTAGGATGAAATTTGTGGAGTTTAATAAACTTATCTGTGTCGAGATCAAAATATTTTTTGCACTCGGGCGCTCTCGGATCGATATATCTTTCAATTTGAACCAAATCAATACCCTCTTTTTGATAAAAAACGGGTTGAAGATAATCACTTAAGGAGGCTGCATTAGGAAGCATCGGCGGCGTGGAAAGTGGATCTCCCTCAAGGACTCCATCTACGAATATTTTCCCTGTTGTAAGATGGAAGTTCGGTATGTCGTTATAGTTTTCCTGGAGATCTTTAATGGTGGTAATAATTTGATCTATATTAATTTCATTACTAGATATTGTTCTGAACTCGTCATAATCAGAATAAAAAGCAATGTGTAATCGGTAAGTTAAGTCAATAATGGATGCGAAGTCAGCAAATTTAACGATTTCATAGTCTCGCAACGCTGCATCAAGTACAGAGGTAATGCCAGATTCAGCCAAAATTCTGGCGCTATCTTTGTAGACCTTTTCAGTTATTTCAGCGTTTCCCCAGAGGTTAGGATGCCCTTTAAATATTTTTCTTGCATGTTCTTTTACTAACCCAGTGGGGTCGCCATTTTCATTAACTCCGATTAATCGATTTAAATATGAAAATTCATTGAGCACAGTTTCCCTATTTAGACCTATTTGATTTCCTGAAGAATCTGTCGCTAAATCAAGAGCATAGCTATTGACCCCACTAGTATGCCCATCATGACCGAGCAGCATTATTGGATGATTGGCGGATACGTTGTCGAGTGCAACTCGCAATGAGGGATTCTCCCCAGATGGAGCATTCCCTGAGTAATATTGCCACTGTGTAACTGAAAGCCATTCTCCATCTTCCAATTCTGCGTCTTTGATACATTTTTTGAGAATTGGAACAAGCTCATCCAGGGAGTATGGAATGACATTAAGATCACAGAACTCACTGTCAACTATTCCGGGTAAGTGAATATGAACATCATGCAGTCCAGGTAAGATCATTTTCCCATCTAACTTTATTTCCCTGGTTAATTCATTCTTAAATTTTTCAGAATCTTTTTTTTCACCAACGAATATGATTTTGTCTTTACTAATTGCGATTGTATCGACTACATCTTGACTTTCATTGGCCGTGTAAATGTCACTTCCTGAAAAAATGAAATCGGCATGCTTGATATTTTCATTTGAGCAGTTGGTGAGTATTGCTAGAGCTATAAATGATAAAAATATTGATTTCATAGCGGTAATGTCCATTGGAATTAATAGAACTTTTCAACAGAATTTGTCATGTTGAAATCAGATAGTCAATAAATTTAATACTATTTTGTAATTGTTCTGATTATAGTCAATACTTACTAATATACACTTAGAATCAGACACTTATGATTGACGACACCCCGTTGAAAGAATTCTTAAAGAAATATCCAGGCATCGAGATTTTTGAGATCTTATTACATGATTTAAATGGCGTTCATAGGGGAAAATGGTTGCCTCGATCAAAAATAGAAAGCTTGTTTTCTGGAAAAATAAAAATGCCAATTAGTAGTTGCTCTCTGGATTGTTGGGGAAGAGATCAAGAGGAAATTATCACCGAGACTGGTGATGCTGACGGTATTTGCCTTCCTCACGCTCATACTTTACGAATAGTTCCGTGGGCAAAAAAGGAAACGGGTCAAATTATTGTGTCGATGCGAAATCAAGACAATACAGATGATTATCAGGGGGACTGTCGTGCCATTTTGAAAAAAGTAATTGATCAATACAAAGATCTTCAACTTTACCCAGTGATTGCATGCGAGATGGAATTTCATGTTGTTGAGATTGAGAGAGATGGATTTGGTATGCCAAAACATACTCAAAAATCTTTGGATGGTAGTCCAGCCATTGGAGGGCAAGTTTATGGGATTACCGAGATGCGTGATGCAGAGTTATTAATGAGTGATATTATTGAGGCTGCAAAAGTTCAAGAGTTGCCACTTGATGGGCTTGTCACAGAATTTAGTCCATCTCAATTCGAAATTAATTTACGGCATCAGTCTTGCGCTCTTACGGCCTGTGATCAGAGCAGCATGTTGAAGAGATTGATTAAAAGTATTGCAAATAAAAATAATTGTCAGGCGACATTCATGGCTAAACCATTCGATACCCAGGTTGGCAATGGAATGCATGTACACGCCAGTATATTGGATGAAAGTGGTGAAAATATTTTTAATAATGGGACCGAATCAGGTAGCAAGATATTAGAAAATGCGGTCGCAGGTTGTTTAAAGCATATGAAAGAGGGGATGGCGATATTTGCTCCCAACATAAATTCTTATAGACGATTTGCGCCTGGTTGTTATGCTCCTTTATCTCCAAGTTGGGGTTATGAGAACAGAACAACCGCGATTAGGATTCCCGCGGGAGATGTCTCATCGATCAGAATTGAGCACCGCGTTTCTGGAGCAGACGCAAATCCTTATTTGGTTGCAGCAACTATTTTAGCATCAGCGTTAGATGGCATTAAAAATAAGCTAGAACCCACAAAGGCAATAGTCGGTGATAGATCAAAACATTCCGAGCAATTGCCAAGGTTTTGGGAGGAGTCGTTAAATATTTTCAACGACTCTAAATTCATATCGGACTATCTTGGATTTGAATTTCAGAAAAACTTCTATCGGTGCAAACGACAGGAAAAAACAGAGTTTGATACTCGAGCATTCGCATTAGAATTCGATGCGTATATTTAGATTTAATTGATTTTTTATTGTTTTAATTTCACAACATAGTTAGAGAAGTCATTCTGAGCTAATTTAGCTCGAGCCGAGGCCATTTTAGAGGTATTAAGATATGGCCCAACCAAAACTCGGTGCCATATATCACCGCTTTTTACTGTAATCTTTTCAACTTTTGTTGGTAGGTTTAGCAGAAGGAGCTCTACCTTCCTATTCTCCGCATCATTGACGCTTTTAAAGGAGCCAACTTGAAGCAAATAGGAGCCAGTATCAGATTTTTCAGGACCAGAAAGCTCGTCATCGGAGATTAATATTTCATTCTCTTTAAGTAATTGGTAAAAGTCATATTTAACTTTTTTCACTTCAGGGGAATTAACAATTTCCTCAATTTTAGCGCTTGCGATTTCTGGAGGAGCTTCAAAAATATAGTTGTATCCAATAGATAATAGAACACCAACCAATATGCCCGGCAGGAATCCTCGCATTGATGATGAATCATCTTCATTATTTTTCTTTTTAACTACCATCTTGGATCACAGTTTATAAAGGTTTTAGCAACAAACACTGGTGAATTAAAGTTCTACTGGGTCAACATCTACGGACCATCTTACACTTGATGGAATTTTGATGGTACCCATTTGATGCGTGAGTTTCTTTAATAATAAGTGCATCTGTGAACGATTTTTTGTTCTAATTTGGAACAAATATCGATATCTGCCAGCACGTTTTTCAAGCATTGATGGTAACGGACCAATATAGTTTATGCTCCTATTTTGGGGTTGGATACTATTTGTAATTGACCTTACATGCTTTAAAAAATTTATGACTTTGTCTGAATGTGTTGAGTCTGCTCTGATGAGTGCTAGATGTCTAAAAGGCGGCATTAAAGTCACTTCTCGTTCGCTACTAACGTCTTCTAAAAAACTGGCATAATTATCTTTTACTAATTTTTCCAGTAATGGATGATCAGAATTGTAAGTCTGTAGATATATTTCGCCAGGAAATTGTCCTCGACCGCCTCGGCCTGCCACTTGGGTTAATAATTGACCGAGTCGCTCCTGATTTTTAAAATCGGGATGGAAGAGCTCAGTATCGGTATCAAGAGCCAAAACTAGCGTAATATTCTTGAAATCATGACCTTTCGTCATCATCTGAGTGCCGATAATGATGCACGGTTCCGCTCCGTTCACTTTTCTGTGAAGATTCTCCATAAAATCTTTTTTCTTTGATGAGTCTCGATCAACTCTAAATACAGGTATTGTTGGAAAGATGTTTTTCAAATATTCTTCTATCCTTTCTGTACCCATCCCAACTGGGACTAACGAATCCCTGTCACAAGCAAGGCATTTTAGTGGAACATTCGTTGTGAATTCACAATGATGACAGATGAGTTTCTGCTTCGCTTTATGCAAGGTTAGTCTTGAGTCACAGTTAGCACAGTCCATGACCCATCCGCAACTGTTGCAAAAAAGTGCAGGCGCATATCCTCGCCGGTTTATAAAAATAAGCGCTTGCTTTCCATTGGAAATAGTTTCTTTAATTTTTGTTTCAGCAAACTCAGAAATACCGTTGCTGATTGCCTGGTTTTTTAAATCTATGAAATTCCATTTAGGGGGTTGAGAGAGTCCAATTCTTTTTTTAATGAACAGATGCTGATATTTATTTTTTATACAATTTTGTATCGTCTCTAGTGACGGTGTTGCTGATCCTAGAAGAACAGGAATAGAATCATCTAATGCTCTCTGGATAGCCAAATCTCGTGCTGAGTATCTGAAGCCCTCTTGTTGCTTGTACGATTGGTCATGCTCCTCATCAATAATAATTAAACCTAAGTTAAATGCAGGGACAAAAACTGATGATCTGGTCCCAACAATGATATGCGCTTCTCCATTTTTTGCTTTTGTCCAATTAAGTAATCTTTGATTTTCTGTCATGTTAGAGTGGAAAGTTAAAACTTCTAAATCGAAGCGGTTCGAAAATTGTGCTTCCATCTGTTGGACTAGATTAATCTCGGGGACGAGAATAAAAACTTGCCTTTGATTTTTGAGAATCAATTCTGCAAATTGAAGATATATCTCTGTTTTACCGCTACCTGTTACGCCATCAATTAAGCTACAGGAGAATTTTTCAATACTTAATTTTGAGAGCACTGTAGCTTGTTCATCATTTAGTAATTTTGGGTTTTGCTTTAAGGCTTTTGGAAATGAGACTTTTTCTTTTGTGTATGATTTTTGAAATTCGGTTATTAGTCCTTTTTTTGCTAAAGCTGAGATTGTGGATCGACCAAAACAAGCCTTAAGAAATTCGTCAGTCTTATGGTCCACAGAATTGAGAAGACGAAGCAGATCCAATTGTTTTACCGATTTTGTATTATCGGAAGAGTAACTTTTATCTATTTTCCAGCATCTAGTTGTTGTCTTTGGAAGGGGTAATCCTTTCCTTAAATTACCCGGAAATACCTTAAGCAATGCCTCACCGATTGGATGGTGATAATAGTTAGCACTCCAAATGAAAAAATCAAAAAGGATTTTTGATACCAATGGTTCTTTATCTATAAGTGCTTTAATAGGTTTCAATTTTTTCAAGTCAAAATCAGTAGACTGCGAAATTTTTACGATCAATCCAATAAGATTGCGGTTACCAAATGGAATAAGAACTCGGCATCCTGGGATAAATAATTCAGTCGAGTCAGATTTAATGAACTCATCTGGGATAACATAATCAAATAATTGTCTCTGAGGCGTTGGGACAGCAACGTTAAGAATTGGTTTTTGATTTTTCATGTCAAATCGTAATATTCAAATAGTCTTTATTTACATTTTCAGCATCTCTGGAGTATAGAATGAAAAGAGAAATACACCCAAGTTATAATAAAATTGCATCTAATAATGAGGGGGAAAGCAGTTAGTTAAAACCCTAGAAAGAATATCAAATCATCGCTTTTGTCGTTTTAACCATGCACAGTTATACTGAGATCTGAATAAAACCAGATATGCTTATGCGATTATTAGTTGTTTTATTAAAAATAATATTATTTGTAATTTTGGTTGCCATTGGTGCGATGTTTGCCCTAGAAAACAATGTCAATCTTAGTGTAAATCTCTTACTCTTAAAGGGACCAAATCTAACATCCGGAGTTTGGTTAATTATTTTTTTGTTGGCGGGAACTATTTTGGGTGTTCTTGCCTCATCTGCTTCTCAATTATTTAGAAGAAAAAGAACTTCAACGAAAAAGCGAAAGGAAACTCAGATCAGTGAATGAAACCAAAGTAATTGTAGCTCTCGATTATAGTGATCAAATCTCTGTAGATCGCTTCTGTGATCAGGTTAGTCCAAATGACTGTAAACTTAAAGTGGGAAAGGAATTGTTCGCTTTGTTAGGGCCAAAATTGGTTACTGAACTTATGGCTAGGGGGTTTGATATCTTTTTAGACTTAAAGTTTCATGATATCCCAAACACCGTAGCGCGGGCAATAAAGGTTGTTTGTGATCTTGGAGTTTGGATGACTAATGTTCATTGTCTAGGTGGACAAAAGATGATGATGGCCGCTAATGAAGCTAGGGTCGGTATAGGCTCAGATACAAATTTGATCGGAGTTACGATGCTAACAAGTCATGATGCATCTGATCTTCAAGAATTGGGAATAACTCAGTCGATGGAAAATCAGGTGCTTTCTTTAGCATCTCAAGCCAAGAATTCGGGGTTAGATGGAGTAGTTTGCTCTGCCAGAGAGTGTAAGATTCTAAGAAACAGATTAGGCGGGGATTTCCAGTTTGTTACCCCTGGTATAAGACTCGATAATGATCTACAGGATGACCAAACCAGAGTCGTCACTCCAATGGATGCAATTAAAAATGGTAGCAACTACCTGGTTATCGGAAGGCCCATAACAAGATCAGATAATCCAGCCGGTAAGTTGAGGTTGATTAATGAAAGTATTCAGTTGAACTCGTCTGACCATATTAAAACCCCCGAATCATCATAAATTCTTACATAATCAATTTCCAGAATACCATTTTCAAATGATGGTTCTATATTTCGCTCAATTGCAACATTTAGGAGTAAATATTGATCTGAATCAAAAGGCCATGTCATTTGATTTTTGACCTTTGGGCTATATTTATAATGCTCTATATTGTCTACACCGAAACTTAAAAAGTCTTTATTCCAATCTAAGTAATAAACGTGGAATTTTGACGAAATTGAGGGTATCTTCTGACTACCTAAGTTAACTGTATTTCCATGGCTTGAGCGGGTATGAACCGCACTTTGAGCGACCTCAGGAATACGACCCCAAAACTCGAGAATATCGATCTCTCCGCAATCTGGCCAGTTTGACTGCCCAAAACCCAATTGTTGGAAGTATGCTCCTCGCTCATTTATATCTTTGGAGAGCATCCATATCGCCGGCCATATTCCACCATAACTTTTGGGCATTTTTGCTCTAACTTCGACCTTCCCATAAGTAAAAGCAAATTTTGAATTTAATCTGGCTGAGCTGAATTCTTTTGTGACACCTTGTAGTTTTGTGGATCCCTTAATTGCTTTTATTTTTAGCGTTCCGTTACTCACAAAAGAATTAGTGATTTGATCTGTATAATGCTGAAGTTCTCCGTTGAACCAACTGTTCCCATTAGGCAGGATAGTCTGATGAAACCATTTTGATGAATCAACAGGTTTTACCGATTCATCCATTGCTGATGTATTTGCCGAAAATATAATTAATATATTAATCAACGTTGCGACAAAAAGCGGATGACTCTGGTTTTTTCTTAGGCGTTGCACTAACAATATTTTTCCAGTAAGAATTTAATTTTCTTGAAAAACTCTAACATAGTCTACAACCATTCGCTGCGGAAAAACTGTCGAATTATTTGGATACCCTGGCCAATTTCCACCAACAGCTATATTAAATATGAAGAAAAATTCTTTTCTGAAGGGTGCAAGGTCGGCCGAGTTGTTAAGAGCCATTATGTGATATTGGACATTATCGAGATACCAAATTATCGAGTCACTTGTCCAGACAATACTAAAGACATGGAATTGATCTGCAAGGGTATTTCCATCTGTTTTAGTTTTACTTCCACCATAATATGCTGGTGAGTAATCCGCATTAATACCACCATTGTTCCAGTGTGCTGTACCGTGAACTGTGCGCTCTCTATTGTTACCTCCAATCATCTCCATAATGTCTATTTCACCAGATTTTGGCCAGCTTACTTCTGAGAAATTTTTACCAAGCATCCACAAGGCTGGCCAAATACCTTGTCCCTCAGGTAGTCTCGCTCTGATGTCAATCCGACCATAAACGAAGTTTTGTTTGCCTTGAGTCTTTAATCGAGTTGACGTGTAAGAATTACCGGCGTAGTCCTCTTCCTCTGCTCTAATAATCAACATTCCATCTTTGGTATATGCATTGCGGTTGGTGTAAAACTGGCTCTCATTATTGCCCCAACCACTACCTCCAATATCAAAACCCCAATTATCAGTATTTATTTCTGAATCATTGAAATCATCTGACCAGACTAGTTCATAGCCACTATAACTAGTTGGGCTTGTATAGCCAGAGTAGTTAGGGACTAACCATCCATCATCTCCACCGACAGGATCCTCAGGTTCTTCTCCACCATCTGTATCTTCCCATCGAATATTATCAATCTGGAACACAGTATCGGTATACTGCGATGCCCATATAACAATGCCTGTATCGATTGAGACTAAACTAAGCCCTGCATCAACAAGATCATCAACATTGATAGAGATCTCTTCCCAACCATTTTGACCCATAGTCCCCAGTGATCGATCACCTGATGTGCATGGATATACGCAATCTACTTTCATGCTATAGGTGCTATCACCGCTTATTGTTTTGATATCAAACTTCACCTGTCCACCCGCATAGACCGATAGATTCTGAGGATTAGCTGTTTTTACATAAAAGATTGCGTGTTGGCCAGCTGAACTATGCTCAATTTGAATGACTTGACCTCGATCTGCATCGTCAACCAATTCCCAAGCAATATTAGGACAACCCTGACCCCCATCATTACTGCAATTACCCCAACTAATTCCCGAGTCCGCTCCATTAAATCCTTCATCCCATGTTGGATCGATCTCACCATTGGTAAAGACATTTAATATCCGTGTTTTAGGACCAAGTACTCCGACTGTTCGACTAACAGAAGCACTATTATTTGAGGTATCAGTCGCAGTGTAGGTGATGGTATAGGTACCCGCAGCAGTTGTATCAACAGAACCTATCTTAACAAGCTCTACATCACCATCAATATTATCGCCATCAACCGCATCAGTGGCAGTAGCACCCGCATCGGTATAAGAGGCATTCTGATCAACCTCAACCGTCGACTCACCCAAC
>CACJVE010000034.1 GCA_902596775.1 uncultured SAR92 cluster bacterium | reverse complement strand
TCGCTTCTTTAATATCATCTGTAATATGAAGTTTTTGATTTGCTATTACTCTTTTTAATCTCTGCTCCAGTCCAATCTCAAAGAAATGAGCTTCTCCAGATTTCAGTTTTTCAACTGTACCTTTATTAATCTCGACACCAATAACCCTATGCCCAGCTTCCGCCATCACCACCGCTAATGTGAGTCCAACAAAGCCCATCCCAACGATACACACATTATTTTTTTCGTTCATACTTATTCCTTCATTTTTTAGGTATACGCTTTAAGAAATCTCTGTAAGATTCCTCGAGCCCTTGTTCCAATTTTGTGAGTGAACCAAAACCAAGTAAATTTTTTGCTAGTGAAGTGTCAAGTAACCTTTTAGGGGCACCTGCAGGTTTTGATATATCCCAGAGAATATCTCCCTCGTAACCAACAACTAACTTTATATTCTCTATAAGATTTTTAATACTGGTACCAATGCCAGAACCAAAATTTATCATCCTATTGTTTATTTCACTCTCGAGAGCCCTTCGAATCCACTTTGCACAATCCGGTGCGTATAGGAGGTCTCTGATTTGTGATCCATCTCCCCAGACTACCATTGATGGCTCCAGCGATAATTTAGCCTCATATGCTCTTTTGATAAGAGCTGGTACAACATGTGATTTTTCTTCATCATAGTGATCCCCTGGCCCATACAGATTTGTGGGAACCACCGTAACATGACTCAAACCAAACTCATCTGCCATGGCGCAAGCTAAAACATGGAGCGTTTTCTTTGTGATACCATAATACGCCGTATCGTTTGCTGGATAGCCTAAATGCGCAGAGGTCTCACATATTGGGATTTGCGCATCCGCAGGATAAATACAGACAGTGGATATATTTACTACCCGAATATCACCCTGATAAGCGGCGGCTTCGATAACATTTGCTCCCATGCGCAAATTTTCAATTGCAACTTTTCCTGGGTGATTTTTATGGAGTCCGATTCCACCGACAAATCCTGCGGCATGAATTATTTTTGAGACATTATTTTTCTTCAAATAATTCCTCACGGATGAAAGACTTAATAAATCTAATTCTTTATGCGAAGGTGTTAAAGGTTCCAAATCTATACATTGGGTAACGATATGTCTCCCCAAAAAGCCGGACGCACCTGTAATCAAAAGCATTTCTTAATCCTTGCAGCCTATGTTTCAATAGCGAAAACTATTTATCTGTATGTATGTATGTATGCATTATCAAATCAAATTTTATCATCCCTACTCTGGTAGACTGACCATGCTTTCTTCTGTGAGTTCCATAAAATCGAGAACATTATTTCAGGTTGTGAGAAACTGGATTAACGAAGCATAAAAAGGATTCCCTTATTAGGCGTACTTTTCCCCAAGCGTCCAGAGTATATAGCAAAAATTCTTTTCTAACGAACTTTAGATTCCTCAAATGGATCTTAATAAACTATTCAAAATTACGAAAGAGGTTTCCACCCCATATGCTTGAAAAAGCCGGTTGCCAAAAGGAAGACCTTAGAAACTAGTGATTCATAAATCTACCGATCGAGAACGAAAGTTTATTTCGTCCAAATAACCGAATAATATCTTCACGGCAAACCAACTTTGCAAAGTCAAATAGGAAAAAGGATAGTATGAAAATGCATATTGGAGTGATCAGCAGTCCTACATAGGTGGCTGACATTAACAATTGATCAACAAAAAAAGCGAATACTAATAATGAAAAAAACACTAAAAGAAACTTGAAGAACTGAGCCATAGAGTCAAAGACAAGACTATCGAGATATTTATATTGATAAAAAAAACAAAGTAGCAGAGAGGACATTAGAGCAGCACAATTTGCTAGTATGATTGAAAAATAACCAAGTGAATCAATAAATATAAAAAAAACTGTAATATTAGTTACTGTATTGAGCAATTGAATCAAGATGGTTTTAGAGGCGTGGCCCTTAGCGACCAGGAAATGATACAGAGGAATGGTTGTGGAACTCAGCAATGTCGCCATCAATAAATATAGCGTTGAAATGTATATAGTCTCGTCACCACCAAGCCAGATATCAAGCAATGGCGATAGCACAAAAATTAAAGAGACGATAGTGGGAGCAAGAACAATTAATGATTTTTGTGCGATTTCATGGACATAGAAGCTTATCGTTTTCAAATTATCTTCTTTGGAGAATAACGGAAAAAGGGGATAGTAGAGTCGGGCAAATAGGGCTCCGACCTGTCCTTTTACTCTTAAAGCAACATCGTAAAATCCAACGTAAACCACGCCACTATAATGGGAGACAAGAACTTTGGACAATGGCTCAAATAGAAGAAAAATGGAACTACCAGCAAAAATTTTTGAACCAAAAGATAATTGCTTATATAAAGAATGTTTACATAACTTAATCGAGCCAAAATACAGGAAAGAACCATACAAATAACGGACCGTACCTAGAGAAATGATGAACCAGATTAATGAGGAAATAAAAATTAAAAATCCAATGTAATTCAAATCAGCTCCAGCAGCCGTGCCAATTAGAATAAGTCCCCAATAAGCTGAGAAATAAACAAATTGATGAATACTAGTAAGATAGTTCTTTTGCAGCGCGTCAATAACAGCTTTGAAGGCCTGGCCAACTAGAAGAAGGCAATTAGATAGCAATAACCAATTGTATAACCAAGCGGAGGATTCGTAGGCACTCATCGGAATATTCAACAAACTAATCACTATAAATTCATCGAATGAAATAGTTAGAGCCAGAAATAAAAACGATAGTAAAGTTAGAACAAATAATCCTACGGATATATCCACTGACGATCCGCTTGAAATACCTTGCTCAGAAACGTACTTAACAATGGGAGCAGAAAAGCCAGCTGAAATCAGTAAATTTAAGTTTCCAACAACCATGTAGAGTGCAAAAATCCCGTAGTTTTCTGCACCAATATAATTGATAAATACCGGAATAGATGCCAACATCACAATACCGCTGCAGACCGAAGCGGTGACGCCATAGAAAGAATTCTTACGAAGCATGTTAATCATATTATAAAAATCACCAAATTATAGATCAACATTGTAATATTTCTTAATATATGCCTTTTTTTTGTTATAGTCAGCACCACAAAAAGAGTTGATTTCGTACAACTTTACATCGATGAGCAATCTATACCACCATGCCTGTAGAAAAGCATAAATGAAGCCTCTCGATCCATCCAGAAAGCCTCGCCTAATAAAGTACCTGTAGAAAAAAAATATTGCCGGCCTTAAAAAAATAGGTAAAGAGCTGTAAAACGCGTATCTTCGACTTTTCAATTGTCCAAAACGTCCCTGCTGACGTTTACTGCTCATGCTTCTTACGTCTTCTATAACTTGTAAATTGGAGTAATGAATATGCTTTTCGACCCATCGATTTATTCCAATGAGGCTCTCATCAACAATATCTAATGGCAAATGATTTGTCTGTTCACTAGGTACATTTACGTGTTCATCAAGCCATGTATCGTCATATTCAGCACAACCAAGTCTAGTAATCCGAAGAGAGCGTTGAGGATAGAATCCCCGTTTTATCCATTTGCCGAGAAAAATAAATCGCCTATTTAAAGACACAGCGTTTATATGATGTGGAATGTGCAATAATTTTTGATTTAATTGAGATATTGTTTTATCTAAAAAATATTCATCAGCGTCCAGTCTCATCAACCAAGTGGTTTCGAATGGAACATTCCGTAACGCCCAGTTTAACTTTCTTGCAAAATTTGCTTTCGAACTCCAATGATATTGGAAAACTTTTGCGCCAAGTGCCTCCGCTTTCGAGACCGTGTCATCCGAAGATGAAGAATCAATAACATAAACATGTGGTGTAATTTTTAGCGCACTAGAGACCGCTCTCTCGATATGCAGAGTTTCATTATAAGTAGGAATGTAAACAGAGACATCACAAATACTCACGTTCATCTATCATCCATTGAAATTATCATAACCACTCCCTAGGCACTTCTAGGGACAACATGTCTTCCATAGACAAATACCTGTTTTGTTTACCTAATAGACGGTACACAAGCGAAATCATACCAACCTTAAACAAAAATATCTTAATTGGCTCAATGATTTTTTGATTCAGCAAAGATCGCTTTACTTTTTTAGAGTTCTCCCTAATAACACTAAGGTCTACGTCATATTGAGCAGAAATTAGCTCATCCTCAGGAATAGCAAACTTGCCTGGGTCAGCTGTGCTTATCCCACCCATTGCAAAAAGCGTAATTGGAGTTGACTCTATCTGAAATCGTACATTGTTTTTATAAAGCCTTAAAAACATTTCTCTATCATTCGCACACTTGTATTCAGTGCTGAAGAAACCAAATCTTGTGAAAAGATCTCGGCTATAGAATGTGGCGGCATTTTCAAGAGAACAACTATTTAGTAACTCTTCAAGGTTAGGATTTGATCTTCTAATAAGATACCCGTAAGACATTTTTAAAATGACAGATCCACACCATACGTCAGACTCTGATATAACTGTTTTTGTAAAATGAGAGATAGCTCCTGGCAAGAGACAATCATCTGCAGCAAGCATTAAAACGAATTCGCCAGACGATGCATTGATACCTTTATTAAAAGCATCGGCATATCCATTATCATCTTCCGAAATAATTACTGATATGTCATCGGTATATCTGTCAATGACACCCAAGGTTCCATCTGAGGAATTGCCGTCAACGAGAATTAACTCTTTGAAGGGATAATCTTGACCGATCACACTTTCTATTGCAAAAGCAACAGTGCTTTCTGAATTATAAACAGGAATTATCACTGAGATATACATAATTTAAGTAGCCCTTTTTAATTGCATACATTTAACGACTGTGTATAAACAAATAGATATCATTATCGTGTCTCCCCTGAGAACTAATACACTCTGCGGTATAGAAGTAAAAATATTAAATACTATCCAATAGAAAACCAAAATAGAGTAAAGAAACTTATTAGGTAAGTTTTGCCATGAATAAAAATATAAAGACAAATATATAGTAAAACCAACGACACCGATTTCAGCTAATGTTAGTCCTGTGGTCCCGTGGGCTTGGTGAGTCCCCAATCCAACACCAAGGAGTGGACTTAAAAGAAAAATATTAAAAGATTCGACTACCGTCACCAATCTTGACATTGTTGAAGACAGGTAAGTAAAGGATTGCGAATACAGGGTATAGGTATTCACGATAAAATCTATATCATCAAGAGCAGAGTTTAACCTATCTAGAATGTATTCGTTTTGTGAAAATAAGGACCAAATTAGCGTCATTAGGAGGCCTAACAAAACTGCCGAAGAAATTAATCGTGTAAATTTAACTTTTTCTGCTGTTTTAGACAGCAAATATGAACCAAACATTAAAGAAAGAATTGAAAAGGCAAGTACAGATGTAAACGACATACTCAATGCCATCAAGGTAAGGCCAATAAATATAAAAACAGGATCAATCCAATTTTTCTTAGCTATCAAGCAGTTTGTAAATAAAATAAGTATACCCGTGAAAATTGACACGACTAAGTGTGCTGCCTCTCTAGTCAAACCTTGGAGTAAATAGCCACCTCCTCTCGAAGACTGATCGGTAGTTGCGCCACTTGGCGTAAACCCGAATGTTATTTCGAGCATAGCGTCATACAAATATCCATTTCCCGTATATTTAAGAAAATATTCGACTATAACAATTAAAAAAGTAATCTTTACGAGCGTCGACAAGACAGAAACGATGCGCAAACGGGTCTCAAAACTTAAAAATCTAAAAGTGATGAATGCAATTACTGCTTGTGATACTGCAAGTACTGCGTTAAAGACTGTAAACTTAGTAAAAGTAGGTTCTCGATAGAACTCCATGCCCCCTAAAACAAATTCATAATTCCCACCATAACCGACGACAACATCCATGTTTAAAGGATTCAGAAGAAGGTACATTACATTGATTATTATCACACAGATAAAAGCAAATAACTTCTTGTTAATCCTCATCGACGGAAAAAAAAACATTATCCCAATCAAGAGAGTAAGAAGAGAAGACATTTGCCAATGATCGATTCTTATCAGCGAAGTATCCAAAAAAGATCCAACGCCTATAAAACACCAGATATAGATCGAAAATATTAGTTGATATAAAAAAGCGGTTCTAAAGCTATTTAGAGAAACATTTAAAACCCAAAAGAGGATGATAACCAAAGAAAAAAGTGGCATATTAATTAACAAGAGTATCTTTGACTTTCTTCAAGAAAGACTTGAGGCCATCATTTTTGATAATATACAGCGTGTAAGGGAACAAGCGAAGTATACCTCCCCAAAACACGCCATACTTAGCTCTATACTTCCAAAGCAGCTTCACACCGTGTCTCCCAGTCTTGGGTGCCCATGTTCCCGCATAATTATGAATTGAATACGTATTTTTAGTTATTTCAAGAATCCCTGTTCTGTGGTTGAACGGACTAAAGTAATCTACAGGATATATAGCAATATCATCCACCACTTGAGTTTTGTTGACTCTTATTAAACCTTTTTCGACAAGCAGTTGAGTCTGATATTCAACGCATGGTGTAAGATTTAAGGTGCCATCAACATTCACAAACTCATAACCCAAGTATCTATCTATTAACTCAGCTAGCGAGTGGTGTCTTGGCTCTGAGCCTGCAATTAAACCAGTATTCACAAACAAACCATCCTCAAAACCCATAAATGCTTTATTAACTAGTAATGGATCAAGATTTTTCACCAGTTCAACGTCTACATCCATGTAAATACCTCCGTTGTCGTGCAGGATCTTTATCCTTGCATAGTCAGAGACAAATGCCCACATTTTTGCTTGGTACGCCTGAGCAGCATATTTACATTCCGAGAAATCAAAATTTGACTCATTCCATTTAACTATTTTGTAATCGGGACAGAATTGACGCCAACTATCGATGCACTTTAGTGCCTCATCAGGCATCTGGTTATTTCCAAACCAAACGTAATTAATAGTTTTATCAATCACTATATTCTCCTGAAAACACCATCAACCTGAAGTAATTGCCCGGTCGTTGAATTAAAATATCCGTTTTCTAATGAGAATAATTCAAAACCGAGATCCTTCAAATACTTTATCATTTCACAAAACAACATTTCGTCTTTATAGAGTGGAACAATAGACATTTCTAATTGGACTACATCAATACTTTTTAGGGAATTACTTGCACCTTGCAGCACTTCTTTTTCGAAACCTTGCACGTCTATTTTCAACATGATGTTGTTTGATACATTGCATAACTCTTCAAATATCTCATCAAGTCTCTTGATGCCTATTTCTTGTTGACCAATATATTTTGATTGAGGTTCACTCTCCACATGAGCATCCAACATATCTAAGATCGAACTACTATATGAATTTCCTGATATATTTATGAAAGCTCTTTCATTCTTATTACCAAGGGCGTAATTTCGTGTTTCCCATAAAAGGTCATTATTCGCTAGTTTTTTTAATTTGTTATATGCATCCAACAATGGTTCAAAAGAAATGATAGTTTCTTTATATCCATAATCTCGCATTAAACTCGCGTATTGACCACTGTTTGCTCCAACGTCAATAATGACATTGATTTTCTTTTCACGAATTAGCTTCATTCTTCTCACAACATCAGTCTCGGGATATCGTTTTACAATTGCGCCATTTGACTTAAGAAAATTATTTATTAACTCTTTCAGATTCATATTGCTTCCTCGATATATCTCTCATTTTTATTACTGCCCACTAAGGGCAGTTTCAATTTCTAATTGCGTATTGTTTCAAAAAGTCCAGTGCATACTTAGAAAATATCTTGTAAGCACTGTATTAAATGATCGTTGAAACAAAGTTTGACTATTAAAAATTAGGTCGGGTATTTATTACAAGTCTAACAAATTAATCCCTTTCAAAAATTAAAGCAGTACTAGTTCCTAAACATTAATTTACGCTAAAGGTAGGAAAAATTAAATGTTAAAAGAGCTAGGTTGCAAATTGTGCTATTGAATCCTTCAATGAAATTCTAACATCAAGATTTAGTTCGCTTTTTGCTAAACTTATATCTGGAACATAAATATTTCGACCTTGAAAGGAAGTTGCGCGATGCTCGAAGACCACCGCCTTACCAGGACTTAAAATGTCTCGAACAAGATGTGCGAGCCCGGAAATTGTTATGCCTTCATCAGAACCAACGTTATACGCTCGACCTGCAATTCCTTTTTTTAGAATATACAATAACCAGCGAGCCAGATCAGATTGATGCATGTAAGATCTGACTGGGTTTCCATTACCTGTGACATTAATGCAGTCATTGTTAAGAGCATCATACACAAAGTTCCCAATCGCAAAATGTGCTTTTAAAGGTAAGTCCTCCCCCACAAAAGTAAAGCAGCGAGCAATAGTTGACTCTAAACCAAAGCGATCGTTATATAGACTGCATAGATGCTCCGCGGCTCTCTTTCCAATACTATAGGCGCTCATTGGATCTAAAGGATCTGGAATACCTAAATAACTTTCAGGAATCTTTTGTAAACCATCAGGCTGAGGGCCATAAACCCCTCCAGAGCTTGTCAATAGGACACGTCTCACATTATTCTTGACTGCATAATCTAAAATATTTCGGGTGCCCGTTACGATATCGTCATATCGCTGAAGTGCCTGCATTTGGGGTCCGAAAGTAGATTCTGTCGCAGCATGCAAAATATGCGTAAATGCGCAGTCCGCAGGCAAACTCTCAGGCTCTAGGAGATCACTTTTATGAAGAGTAAGCCAACTATTGGAACAAAGCTCAGGATAACGCTCAAGAAAAATACTAGGAGATCTGGTGACAATAGTGACTTCTGGAATTTTTAAACCTGCCGATTCATCTTTGAGCCAAGAGCGTATGAGTGCTCGGCCAAAAAAACCAGTGCCACCTGTTACCAATAATTTCATAACAAACCTTCTCCTACCTACAGGTCCCATTTTTCACATGTGATTAATTGAAAATATTTAAGATTATAAAGATAAAGTTTGCTAATTTTTAAAGGAATTATGTGTCTAAATACTTTGTTATCGATTGCACCCAGAGTCATTAGGTAGCATTCAAAGACGTCAAGTATTGACTTTTGAGCTAGTAAATCTGGCTCAGAAATTTGAATCTGGTTAGGATTGCAAGCCCAGCCTTGATAAACAAACACCAGGGTTATGTACTCCCGATTTAACACTTTAGAGTCTCGGCCTCTGGCAGATCCGATATTACCAAAGTTTAGAAACCTTGGATTGTCCCCTTACCATGTTCTTATCTCACTCCTAAAAAATAATACCTGTGAGATAATCGATATCCGGTGTCATTTGATCGATGGGATTCGACTCCATTGATCCAGTATCCGTAACCCTGCTAGAAATTTTTGGAAAATATGTCTGATCGGGATCAATTTGTACAATAAATGCACAAAGACCAGGGTTTTTAAAATGTTCAAGAAATAATGCATCAACTTCATATCCTTGATTGACTTCAATAACGGGTACATCCCAAGCTTTGAACAGTTTATTCCATGTTGGTAAGCCTAATCCGGAAGTCCGGTCACATCCAAGGTATCTGCCTTTAAAATAACTCTTTTGGGTCATGCGAATCGATGCGTGCCCTTGATCATGGAAGATAAATATTTTTAAATTTAAATTGTTAATTTCGGCTGTTCCAACTTCTTGCATATTTTGCGCAAAACCACCGTCACCCTCTATCAGAATCGTACGGCGTTTGTTATCCCCACCTATACATGCTCCTATAGCACCAGACAAACCATAACCCATGGAGGCGAGTGATTTATTAGTTAATATCCGTTGACCTAGTTTTTGTTTATATAACTGCATTGCGAGTGTGAATGCACTTCCACTGCTGCAGGGAATTATGAGATCATTTTCATTCGTCAAGTTCTCTAATGAAGTGATGAATTTATAGGGAGATAGAAATCCTTCCGCTGTCTGATTCACATTTTCTACTCTAGGAACCGCAGACCGAATTTTTCGAGCATACATTAGCCATCTATTTTTCGTAGTCAGTTTGTGCGCAGTAAAGCGTTTTAAAAAATCATCCGCATCTACACAGATTCCCTTATCAACTGTTGGATGCCCCTTCTTCAATTCTGCAGGATCAATTTCGATCTGAATGATATGCGCATCACGTCCAAACTCCTGCCAATTAAATCCTGTTTGCTGCATCCCTAAACGAGTTCCTACAGCTATAATTAGGTCAGACTGTTGAATAATAATATTGGAACTTCTCTGCCCCCAGGTGTTTGGTCGACCAAGGAAATACGAGGCGTCTCCATCAATTCGATCTGCTCCGTTGTATGTGGTCATTAGCGGAATTTGAAGCTTTTGAAAGCGCGACTGAAGCTTTACAGCCATTCTGTAGCTGACTCCTCCACCAATTAAAAGCACTGGTTTACAACTCTCATTGAACCGCACCACAACTTCTTCAAGATCTTTTTCAGAAATCCTTGGAAGTACTATTCCAACATCAATTTTTTTCATCGATTGCGGCTCAACATTTACTGCCTGTACATCAAGAGGAATCTCAAGAAAAACTGGCCCTTTGCGCGGTAACCACGAGGCTGACACAACTGATCTTAAATTTTCTGCATCGATTGGCTTTTTAATTTGACACGATATTTTAGTGGAAGGTTTCAGCAAATCAACTCCGTTTACTTCTTGAATTCCCCGAGCGCGTAATCCATTAGTTGCTAAATCTATGGTTTTGACTTGTCCCCCGATAACTAGTAATTCACGACTTTCTAGCCAAGCACCCGCGATTGCTGTCACCGTGTTAGTAATGCCTGGTCCTGTTGTAACCAGAGCTAAAGCACGACCATTTGTTGATATCTCATTAAAATATTCAGCAGCTATACCCGCAGCAACTTCATGAACCACAGGTATACCAACAAGGTATTTACTGAGACTCTCGGTCAGATGCATAATATTGCCACCTCCTACATAGAAATAATGCGTGTAACCAAGCTCCATCAGCCAGATAGCGAGCTGATCGCTATATTTAATAAGATTTGTTTTTTTCACTTTTTAGGAGACTTCCTAATTATTTAAATTTAATATAGAAATGTGTAGAAAAAAATTTTTACTTGGTGATGAATATTCTAGTTGTTTGCAACGCTTAACAAACCTTTAACAAGTTGGAAAGCTTGTCCTTGCGTATAACTGTGAACGTCTTTGGAGCCATACCCCCAGTTTGCATGGAGGCACAGATCAATTCGATTATCAAATGGTTTGAGATGTGAAATCATATCATCGATGAATACAACATAATACTCGTCAGACAACCATGCGTTGTATTCAGCTACAGCAAGTTTTGAACCCTTTTCACGAATATGTTCTTGGCCGCATATTTCGACTTGACTAACTTTAAAAAACTCTAGTGTTCGTGAAATTGATGCAGAGTTACGAGTGGATATAATTTTAAATGAATCGGGATAACTATTAAGTAATGGACGTATTTGATAGAAGAAAGGATATGGTGACATTAGCTTCGCCCAATCGGAATCTTTCATAATTTCGGCTCTAGACGCAAAAAACCGCTCAGAATAAGTTATATCTTGGGAGTCTCGCTTAACAGAGTGAAGCGATTGAAGATCGTCCAATAACCGATCTTGCTGATAAAGCCTGCAAAATTGCCACGCATCAGTTAAATACGAACGGAACTCCATAAATTCTTCAAAGGTTACATTACATCGATATTCAGAATATTGGCTTGAAAGATTTTCACACACCCGAAAAGCTTCGTAAGCACTATTAAATAGCACGCCATCAAAATCTAGTAGTATCAGAGGTTTCATTAATCATCTCCTTTTAGGCGGCAAAGCTAAACTTAATCTAGAAGCACGCAATTTCTGTTGGACCTATTTTGCTCGCTGTTATATTTAAACTTCCTCTAAATAGAGTCATTAGCCAATTTGCTACCTTATAAATAATCTTTATCTTCGCATTGTCACCACTAGATAAAGAATCTACTTGGCTTTTACGACAATTCTAAACGTCTTAATAGACTTCTTGCATTGAGTACCATCATAATCTACAAGCATCAAAGAATCTGAGCACAACCATAAGGTCAGTTAATTTATACTCTATTAAAAAAAACATGCTTGCTCTCCGCAAAAGTGAGCGTCTTTGAGGTATTAGGAGCGTACTCAAATGACCTTCGATGACTGATCCTCAATGGTTTCTAATGAGATTTAGATTAATCCATCGGCCACGCGGCGAGAAATATTTTAGATTTAAATTTTTATTTCAAAAAGCTACTACAGATTATATAACCAGCTTTTAATAACTCCTTTCAATTGAAGATTCAAGCTACGACCCTTGGTTGATCCTAATATTGGTTCAAGAATTGCCTAATGGTATCATGAAGTCTAATAAACATCTCTTCGGTTAATCCATGATGGAGCGGCAACAATACCCCACGCTCCATTACATTATCCGCATTGGGATAGCCTTCAACCATCTCTTTTTTCTCAATATTTCTACACATAGGCTGACGCAAAATATTACCTGTAAATACTACTCTTGTTTGGATATTTCTGTTTTCTAGATAGATTTGGAAGTCTTTCCGGGAAAAAGGAGCATTTTTCTTTATTAAGATTGGAAAAGCCAGCCAGGCTGTGTTTGAGCCATGTAACTCTATTGGATTTTTGAAAAATTCTTCATACTCTGAGAAAAATTCACATTGTCGAGCAAAATTAATTTGGCGAGTTGCAATATTTTTTGATAGCTTTTTCAGTTGTGCCATTCCAAAAGCAGCCCCGACCTCATTACCTTCGAGGTTGTATCCCACCTTTTCGAATACAAACTTAGC
>CACJVE010000033.1 GCA_902596775.1 uncultured SAR92 cluster bacterium | reverse complement strand
ATCACCTTTGCTACATCTACATGCTTATCTCCCAGATACTGCATTACAGGCTCTGAAAAATTTATTGTAACCAAGGGTTCACTTGAGCCTGATCTTTGAAGAACAATTTCTCCATCATCCAGTAAAACGAGCTCGTATTCAGTAAGTGCCATTAACAAAATCCTCTGTGCTTTAAATGTTGTTCAGTTGATTCGAATATACACATGACAATAACATAATGATCGCTGTTTGTCTGAATCAAAAATATAAGTTTTTTAATTGACTAACTGAAGATCCATATTGCCTTAATTTACTGCCGACCACTTACCATTATCGTAGAAGGCATTCCAGCCCGTGGGTTTACCATTTTTTTCGCTTCTCACATATTGCTCTTTTGTTTTTCGACTGAATCTAATTATGGTGTCATTGCCGTCTGAATCTTGCAAAGGGGCGTTGAGTAGAAACTGATATTTATCATCAATACTAGCCTTGTAAGGTAAAAGCTCTCGAACAAGCGGTGCTCGTGTCTCTCTATGCCTAGGGAACTGGCTCGCCGCTAAAAATAAGCCAGATGCGCCATCTCTCAAAACATAATGATCGTCCACCTTTTCACATTTTAAATCAGGCATTGCGACAGGATCTACCTTTGGCGGTGCAGGCTCACCATTCCTTAATAACTTTCGAGTATTTTTGCATGGTTCTCCAGCACTATTCTCCCCTGTACACCCGAAATATTTACCAAATCTGCCATTTTTTAATTGCATTTCGCTTCCGCATTTATCACATTCGAGGGTTGGCCCTTCATAGCCTTTTAGAACAAAATTACCAAATTCAGTAAAAAAGCCAGGACAATCAGGGTTATTTCCACATATATGAAGCTTTCTCTTCTCATCTATCAAATAGCTATCCATCGAGGTATTGCATAAGTTGCATCTCTCTTTTTGCATTAAGGATTTTGATTCTGCCTCATCATCTTCCTCTATATTTATCGCCTCATCACCTGATGTCAGATTAAGGGTGCCTTTACATCTCTCCTTCGGAGGGAGAGAATATCCGGAACAGCTCAGAAAGACGCCGGTTCCAGCAGTTCTCACCAACATGGGCCTATCGCATAATTTACAAGCGATATCAGTTTTTGACGGAGTGTTTGGTCTCATGCCAATTGCGTCCTCTTTGGCAGATGAGAGACTAGTGCTGAATCCAGAGTAAAAATCATTCAGTAAGGTTTTCCAGTTGACAGAGCCACCTGCGACAAGATCGAGACGTTTCTCCATAGTAGCTGTAAAGCTATAATCCATTAAATCTTTAAAACACTCTGACAACCTATCCGTCACAATGTCTCCAATTTTTTTTGCAAATATTCTTTTATTTTCTATGCTGACATATCCTCTGTCCTGAATAGTACTGATGATAGAGGCATAAGTTGATGGCCTGCCAATCCCACGTTTCTCAAGTTCTCTGACAAGAGAGGCCTCTGAAAACCGCGCTACAGGTTTTGTAAAATGTTGCAACGGAACCAAAGCCAATAAATTTAACTGGTCTTGTAATTTAAGATTGGGTAATTCTTTATCTTCATCATTCTTGCGAATACTAGGCAAGGCAGCGAGATAACCTTCGAATCTCGTTATTCGACCCCTAGTGGACAAAAGGTATTTTCCAGCCTCTACGTCAATTGTCGTTGATGTGAACAATGCATTAGTCATCTGACATGCAATAAATTGTTGCCATATAAGCTGATAAAGCTTTACCGCATCAGATTCAATGTCCTTCAAAGATCCAGGCGCAATATCAACATTAGATGGCCTGATTGCTTCGTGAGCATCTTGGGCATCTGACTTTGGGCTGTATACTCGCTCGTTTTCTGGCAAGTAATTCTTACCAAATCTAACGCGAATATAATCCCGACATGCACTGACAGCATCTTTACTCAAACTAGTAGAGTCAGTTCTCATGTATGTTATGTATCCTGCTTCGTAGAGTCTTTGAGCGAGAACCATTGTCTTCTTGACACCGAAGCCTAATCTGGTGCTTGCGGACTGCTGAAGAGTTGAAGTAATGAATGGCGCAGATGGTTTTGACTCAGTTGGCTTTTGCCTAGAATCAACAACTTTAAATGTTGCTTCATTTAATTCTCTGATTGCTGCATCAGATTCTTCTTTACTTGTTGGTCGGTAAGGAGCTCCCTCTACTTTTTTAATGTCAAAAATCAAACTAGAGCTATCATCGCCATTAGTATCTTTATGTTCTAAATGAGCTTCACAAGTCCAATATTCCTCAGGGACAAATGCCCGAATTTCCCTCTCACGCTCTACAATCATTTTAACTGCTACAGATTGTACACGACCCGCAGACAGGCCTCTTCCAACTTTCTCCCATAGCAGTGGCGAAACCATAAAACCAACAACTCTGTCTAAAAATCGCCTTGCTTGCTGAGCTTCAACCCGACTCAAGTTTACTTCACCCGGGTTAGCAAATGCTTCTTTGATAGAGTTTTTAGTGATCTCATTGAATACTACCCGTTTAAAACGCTTGCTATCACCACCAATTATCTCACTCAAATGCCACGCAATTGCTTCTCCTTCCCTGTCCATATCAGTGGCTAAAAATATTTGTGGAGAATCTTTTGCTACTTTCTTTAGCTCACTAACAACCTTTTCTTTTCCAGGCAAAACAGTATATTTTGCTCGCCAATTATCGTCAGGATCGATTCCCATACTCTTAACCAGTTGAGTTTTTGCCTTTTTCTCCTTGTAAGAAGCTTTGTCTTCAGGAGACATCTTTCTCGTTAGGGCAGCTTGCCTTGCTCTTTCCTTAGGATCCGAAGTCTCTCTACTTGCCCCTGTTGGTAGATCACGAATATGACCGACACTAGACTTAACAATAAAATCGTCGCCAAGGTACCGGTTTATGGTCTTCGCTTTAGCAGGTGACTCAACTATTACTAGTGACTTACCCATTCAATGGAATCCTCGTTCAATGATTTCAAACCTAATTTAAACACTGCTCGTTATAATAGTTATTCTAAGTCTCGGTCAACTATTTTTTTTGAATTAGATAAAATTTCTACGTAAAAAGTCAAACCTTCCGAGATATTTTTTTCATCTAAAATTAATCCAATAAATCCAGGCCGTGCAATCAATGCTTTTACGTCCTCCAAAGAAGAAGTGGTCAAATAGTGAATTACTTCAGTCCATTTTTTACCCGGTTTTTTGCCTGCCCATCGCCATGTATTCCAGGCGGAAGGCTCTCCGCGTTCACTGATCCTCTGTAAACAAAACTTCATATCCAACTCTTTATAAGAGCAAGGCATTTCATAACAAACTGACGTTAATTTTCTCTCATCTTCTCGCGCATCAGGTCTTCGACAGCGACGAACAAAGAGGCCGCTCTCTCTTGCTATTTTTCTCACGTTTGCAATTTTTTTCTGAGTTGGAGACTGTTTAACCCAAACGACTGGGAACGCAACAAGTAAAATTCCAAAAACGATAAGTATCCATTCCATAAAATCAAATAAACCACTTTTCCTTAAAAATACTTACTAAATGTTAAATAATTTATGTGCTAATTAGTTCCCCATTTTTATCAAGCTCAATGTAAAATGGATCTCATTATCTTCAACACAACTAATAGATTAAAGCATACACAAATAATGATAGATATCGGTGTAAATTTAACTAGCCCGCGTTTTAAAAACGTCCCTGCCGTCTTATCTAGGGCAAAAAACAGCGGCGTCAAAAAAATGGTAATTACGGGCACATCGCTTGATGAAAGTAAAAATGCAATCTCGATGTGCGAATCCTCTTATAACTATCCTAATGGTTTTCTATTCTCCACTGTAGGAATCCATCCTCATGAGGCTAAAAATTTTTCAACAGAATCCTTGGATGAACTCAAAAAGCTTACAACACACTCTTGTGTTGTTGCCATTGGTGAAACAGGTTTAGATTACTATAGAAATTTTTCATCAAAGGAGTCACAAATAGAGTCATTTACAAAACATATTGAACTGGCAATAGATAAAAATCTCCCACTTTTCTTGCACGAGCGGAATGCATTTGATGATCAAGTAAGAATTCTTGAAAGCTTTGGGAAAGATCTACCAAAATCTGTCATCCACTGTTTCACAGGCGGTCAGATGAATCTATTAAAATATCTAGAAATGGGACTGTATATTGGTATCACTGGTTGGATATGTGACATTAATCGAGGCAAAGAACTGAGAAATATCGTAAAAAACGTTCCACTCGAAAAACTCATGGTGGAGACAGATGCGCCATACCTTCTCCCACAAAACATGTCAGATTTACCAAAAAACAAAATCAATGAACCTGCTTTTTTAAAATATGTACTCGACGAAATTGCTGTCAATAGATGTGAGTCCTTAGACGAAATTTGTTCATTTACCTCAAAAAATGCAACGTCGTTTTTCAATTTATAACAACGGGAGTCACACCCGTATCACAGCTTTGGATGGTGTTCTCCTCTAGGGGATCCACAACCACTCTCACATCAGAGAAGGTTATCGAAAACTCGTCTTTGCTTACAAGTACCAAGGGCGAGGTAATCTTTTTGAGATCAACTCCCATCTTTTTGAAACAGGAAAGGCTTAAGCCAATTTTACTTGACTGTTTCAAAGGTATTGATTTAAAAAACTCTGTAACATCAATCTCTCCTCTGCACGGCCAGCCACAATCCATTCGTTGCGTAACTGTGCCCTCCGGGTATTTGTTAATCATAAATTCCATTACCAACGCGCCGCCTTGTTCCTCCATTTTTGAGAAATCAGCTGGTACATCAGCTTGCCAATAAAATTGACTTTCATACCCCTTATCCCAACTTACTCTCAACGAGTCCTCCTGAACATTACCATCAACAATATCTAATCTAAGATCTCCATTCTGCGTCTTACCCACACCCGAAGACACCAGCCTGTGCCAATCGTTTATATCACCAACATATGTTTTCCATGGCTCTCTTGTGGAACCCGCAAAAATAATGTCAGCAACATCCTCTGAAACTACAGAACTCTTTTCACTTAAATAATTGGGTAAAGTACTTTTAGTTTTATAACTCATGCCAGCTCCTAGAGGCAGGATAAATTCATCTACAGCAAGCGCTTCATCCTTCAGATTGACTTCGTATTTGGGCCATGGAAAAGATAGTCGACCAGTGAAATCATATCTCGGATCGCCATTTTTATCAGATACGATTAAATCAGCAACACCACCTCCCTCACTTCCGGGTAACCAAGCAACTATAAATGCATCTGAGCTATTAATTTCTGAGTTCATCCACAGTGGTCTTCCCGTAAGCAGAATACTTACAATTGGAACGCCTTCGTCCTGGAGCTTTTTGAATATCTGCTTCGTGCTTTCATTATCAGGGTCATTTAGATACGGAATATCGCCCTGTCCTTCTGCATAGGGATCCTCACCAAATACAACAACTGCAACATCAGGTTTCTTTATCCAACTTCCATCATCGCTATACTCAGCTGATCCATTAACTAACTCCATTGCTTCGCCAATTCCAGCGAATATACTTGTCGCGCCAGGAAAATCATCATTTGTATTTCCAGTACCTTGCCATGTTATAGTCCATCCGCCGCTCTGCTTGCCAACATCGTTACCGCCATCACCTGTGACCAAAATATGCGTATTTGGTTGGAGTGGCAAAATGTCGTTATTTTTCATCAACACTAAAGATTTACGAACAGCTTCTCTTGCAATTTCTCTGTGATCAGTCGAACCCAAAAGCTCACTTCTTCCTGAATACGCTCGGATCGAGGGTAATCCTTTCTCAAACATCCCCGCTCTTATTTTTACTCGTAGAATACGAGAAACAGCATCGTCAATTCTTGAAATTGGAATAATGCCATCTCTTACTTGTTGAATCGTATTTTTCAAAAATGGTTTCCAATGCTCTGGAACCATGATCATATCAACACCCGCATTAATAGCGCTCGGACAACTTCTATTAGTACAATCATCTACTTGTCCATGTCCATTCCAATCGCCAATAATAAAGCCATCAAAACCTAACTGAGTCTTGAGAACATCGGTCAAAAGTTGTTCATTCCCATGAATTTTGTCTCCATTCCAACTATTAAATGAAGCCATAATAGTCTGGACATCGGCCTCGAGTGCTTTATAAAATCCTTGGCCATGGTCTTTGAGTAAGTCTTCGAGTGATAGGACAGTATCTCCCTGATCAATACCTCTGTAGGTGCCTCCATCGCCAATGAAATGTTTAGCTGAGCTTATTAGTTTAGCAGGGTTTGATCGAAGTTCGTTTATGTCATCGCCCTGGATTCCTTCGACAATTTGTTTGGCATAACGACCTACTATATCAGATTCACTACTGTATCCTTCGTATGTTCTTCCCCATCTGTTATCCTTCACTGTTGCGACAGTCGGCGCGAAAATCCAATCAATACCCGTTACAGCGACTTCTTTTGCCGTTATCTCGCCAATATTCTTTAACAACTCGGGATCATTTGCTGCACCCAAACCGATATTATGGGGGAATAATGTAGCGCCAATAACGTTGTTATGGCCATGCACAGCGTCAGTGCCCCAGATAATAGGTATCCCAGCCCCACCTCTTGATTTATCTATTGATTCTAAATAAACCTCATCTGCTACATCTAACCAATCTCGAATACTCGCATTTTTATCATTAGAACCCCGGCCATAGTGTGGTTCGCTCGGATTTCTATTCGTATTTGGATGCGACCCACCACCATTTAAAATTGAACCCAAGAAATATTTAGATACATCTCCCGGTTTTACCCATTTTATTTCACCTTGAACCATTTGACCGACTTTTTGCTCTAAAGACATATCACTCAGAATAGCTTTTATTCGGGCTTCAGTAGCCATATCTGTCTCCTCATTAGCAAAAACAGATCCTGCAAATAAAATCACGAAAATATAAAAACCTTTTCGAAGATTACATCCAAAATCTAATATGGTTTGTGAAAATAGCTTGATAGTAAGACTCATAATGTCAGTGCCTATTTTAAAAATCGTCATTTATCGACATTGTAAATTATTTCCATAGTTTCATGCATTTGTTTAAAGTGAAATAGGGTCTGAGGCGACACGTTGAACAAATGCGTCGAATGGGGGATATTGTAAAATTTATTGAAAAAAACTTCTAACTGATTCTCTGTAATTTCGACTAACTTTCAATGAAGTTCCAGAGGTCAGTTCTAAAAGACTGCCACCTTTTGGAAGCGCAGCAATACTGATAACTCTCTCAATATTTACGATAGTAGATCTATGTATTCTGACGAATAGTTTTTCATCAAGTTTCTCCATGAGCTCACCCAAAGTAATTCTGATTATATGTGTTTCACCCGCCGCATGAACACACATATAATCACCAGCGGCATCTACCCAATCTATATCTTCAAAGGGAATAACTTTTACTACTCCCGAATCTTTCACAAACAACTTTCGACGGGAATCGTCTGTTTTTATTGACTTATCATGCTGTTTTGAAGAAATATCGTCAGTTATTTTCCTCGATATTTGATCAATTGCACCGATCAGAGGAGTCTTTATTTCATCGCTATCTTGGCTATCAAGACGGACTATTGCTCTGTCAATAGCTCTATTAATGCGCTCACGATCAATAGGTTTCAAGATATAATCAACTGCGTGAAGATCAAATGCATCAGCTGCGAATTTATCAAAAGCCGTCACGAAAATTATTAAAGGCATAGCCTCCGGTTGAAGTGCTTTCACAACCTCAAACCCATTTACACCTGGCATTTGGATATCTAAAAATATAATATCAGGAGAAAGATTTACACAAGCATCAACTGCTTCTCGACCATTTTTACAGAGAGCAATGAGATCAAGTTTATCTGTTTTGTTAACAATAGAGGCAAGAAGATCCCTTGCTAAAGGCTCATCATCAGCAATTACAGCGCTATATTTTAAATTTTTCGTCATTTATTTCCTTCCATAGAATCTCCTGATATCGAGAGAGGTACTTTTATTGAGATATCAGTTCCATCCTCATCAGAAGACTCAATTTTAAACTTTGATTTGCCTTGATAGAAGGTATTGAGCCTATCACGAGTATTACGCAAACCTACTCCACTTTGAGATAAGTCAATTAAATTTTTGTCAAAGCCTGGGCCACTATCCAATACGTGCAAATCCAGCATATTTTCTTTAATTGTGGCGTTTATTGTGATCTCTCCTCCTTCCTCGTTAGGCGCAATCGCATATTTAATTGAATTTTCTACCAATGGCTGAAGAATCATACCTGGAACCTGAACTTTTTCGGCACCTTTGTTTATGTTGATGTTAATAGATAATCTATCTCCAAATCTGGCTTCCTCTATCCTTAAATATAATTTTAATGCATCAATCTCATCCATCAAACTAATCCCATCTACCGGGTCACTATTTAATGAGTGCCTTAAAAAATCACTCAGTTGAATTATCATTTCATTCGCTCTGGAATCATCTCGTTTTGTAATCAATGATGAAATCGAGTTCAACGTATTAAACAAAAAATGTGGATTTAATTGATATCTCAGCATCTTCAATTGCGCCTCTTGAGCCATACTTTCAGCTCTTATCCTTTTTAGTTGCTCTTCTTTGTTAGAGGCTAAAATGGAGAGAAAATTGGACCTCTCCGACTCTAACAATCGATAATAATTGATTCCATGATAAATTGATGCCCATCCTATGAAGATTAAAATAGAAGTAAAAAACCATCCTCCATAATCAGACCATAAATTTTGCTCAGGCGTGATTAACATAAAAGACCATAATCTGAGAGATGTCCAAATAGTTGCACAAACAATAATGCCAAGCGAAATCCAAGCCATTCGTTTCCAAAATGGTAATTTCCAAACAAACACAGATAGTGGTCTCATTGGATATGACACAAAAATACCAAACGCAGACTGCACTAACGGATGCATCACATATCCAAGGCTTAACTGGTCTTGGTTATACCAAATTGTAAGGCTGAAAAAACTTATTAGCGCTAAAGTAAGCCAACCAAATAACTGAAGGAACCAAAACTGCTGGCTATCTTTATAGACTTTTTCATTGGAACTAATATGATGAGAGAAAGCCAAAAATTTTATCCCCAGGCCATGATGAGTGATCAGAAAAAAACAAAAAACGAACTGAAGTACTATACAGAATTTTTAAACGTAAAGGCATTATCGTCGATGCATCCAGAAATAAAAAAACTAAAAACTAAAAATTCGAATCACACTGCGCATGGAAATAAGAATTGGCGATCATCATTTGTGTTAATGGATTATCTTACAAATGATCCACCAAAATCTGGAGAAAAAATTCTAGACATAGGCTGTGGATGGGGCCTCGTGAGTATTTTTCTATCAAAAAATTTTAATAATGAAGTGCATTCTATCGACATTGATCCATCAGTTGTTCCTTTCTTCTCTCTCCAAACGAGCATTAATAAAACGGATACGAGTATCAAAATTAAAAATTTCACCGAGTATACAAAAACTAAAATATCAGAGTATGGTTTGATTGTTGGAGCTGATATCTGCTTTTGGGATGAGATGACATTACCTTTACTCAAATTTATAAAACAAGCACTAAACTCAAATGTTCGTCAAATATCAATTGCTGATCCTGGCCGGCCTCCATTTTGGGATCTTGCTGAAAAATGCGCAAAAATTGGCGGAGAAATCTTTACTAGACGTATCAATGAGCCTATAAAAACAGAAAAGCATGTTTTGGTGATTAACAAAGATCACAAATAAAAAGGGCCAAGCAATGGCCTGGCCTTTTATTATTAATCGTAACAGATTACTCCATTACACAAAGCGGCCAGAAGTTATTTGTATTAGCTCTGCCCTGCACTTGATGAACCGAGTTACCGTTACTTGAGTTATATGTAATAAATGCCCTATGACGGGATCCATCGCCTGGATCATCACCCGCTAGATCGGCAACCCAGTAATGAGATGCTTGTTGCGGCCAATTTAGATCGGACTCCCAATAACCGCTTGATCCCGGACCTACAATACCCGTGTCTGCACCGTTGCGTATGTGTTCCGCTACCTCTGCAGCTGTCGCTAGTCTTCCACTAATGCTTACACACCAATCACTGGCTGCTTGCCACTGGAATTTTCTAAAATATCGATTGGTTCCAACCCGATTTAAGTCTCGACCAGTCGCAGTACCCCAGGTCGCTTCAGGCGCCTCACCATTTAAAGGCGGACGAACGAATGTCAATTGTCCCACCACTGAATCAGTCACCGTATAGAGATCTTTAATTGTTACATCGTCATCATTACCGAGGGTTCCATCAGGACCATTTCCAGTTGGATCCTGAGTTGCTTCTGGATAAGGACTTGTAGGTGATGCCGATGTGGCAGCTTTCCAGTTTCCAAGAGTTATCACCGTTTCTAGAGCGGCTGCGCCATTAAAAGTACCGTAATCATCTAGATAATTAACGGCTTGAACTGTCCAATGGTCAATATTGAAGGTTCCATCTTCTGCTGAACCCTGAACTCGCTCCGCAAAGCTATCCAAATGCTCCCAAGCCGTATCAGTTCCATCAGTCTCAGTGGCTCCAAACTGGCTTGCAACCGTTCCATCAATAACGATCTGGTAACCATCATCTCCGTTTGTCGAGGAACTAACGACCAATGTGTTACCAGAACCAGTTTCAACATCAGTAAATGTTGTAGCTGGGAACTCTCCCTGCATTACAACCAGGTCTCTGACAAGATATACATAGGTGTCTGTCTGTGATCCTAATAATGACAGATCTATTTGACGTTCTGACCAAGCCTCACCATTTTGCATATAGTTCAAAACAACATTAGCGGTTGAAAAATCCACTGTTCCTGTCACATACAGCTCAACGGTTTTCAAGAATCCATTACTTGATGAGGCATTTGTCTCTATCACCTTGGTAACAGAAACAGAACCCTCTGTTGTAGAAACAGGAGCCTCATATTTCACGAACTTAAACTGCCAAGTCTGAGCACCACTGTATTGAATTTGTACCGTCATACTCTTTCCATCTGCTGCAACTTCAGTGATGTTATAAGTAATCGTCGACACTGCATCAGCTGATGAGGCAAGTTCTCCATTGTTATGAACTTTCGCAAGCCCTAAGTGAGCACCCACACCATTCACTGTGACAGTAGAATACCCAACTCCCATGTTATTGGTTACAGAATAAGTATAGTCAGTTGCGCTTCCATCATGCGGGCTAACTGGTGTTCCACAACCTTCAGCACTCACACCTTGCCATGTCTCCAACCATGTCTCAGTTCCCATATCTTGCGAGAACGCACCATCGGATCCAAATACGAAGAGATCATCAAACAAACATGCCCGTGTAGCAACATCATCTTCAGAGTTCGAGTACCAACTCAAATCAGATGAATTTGGACCTACTGCAAAAGCGCCTGCAATTGGAGCCAACTTCCAGCTCCCCTCAAGCGCAGACGCAGCAACTGATGGCGGAACAACACCGATATATTTAATATCATCAAAGTAATAAGTCTCTGATGTACCCGCTGATCCGAAGTTGAGGAATACTGATAATGTATCGTATACATGACTCGCATTCATTGCCGAGGTACCCTCACTTGGTTTACTGAAGTCGAAGACCAGAGTCTCCCACTCTTGAGCCTTGGTGGTCACCGCATCTGTTTCAACTGAATTATCAGCGTTTCCTGATTCCTCTAGCTTCAATTTAACGGTTATACCCGCTTCAGGAGACCATACACGAATTGACATACCTGGTGCCGCCTCAGTGATTGGGTAAACAACTTTCCCTCTGGCAACAGTCGTGCCAGACCACGTCTCTGTGCCCTTGATAACCGAGACAACTGAGTTGGTCGCATCAGTTGGATCAGCAACAACTGTGCTTGTATTTCCTCCAAAGTCGTCAAGGCCGTAGTCTGCCGTCATTGAGTTAAAGTCTATGACCTCATCAATATTAAGCACGTTATCCATACCAGTTCCAAGTTCACTCTCAGACGGAGGTGGCTCGCTTGCTGCAGCATCTGTCAATGTGAAGCTATACCAATCAACATTTACGCCGCCATCAACAGATTCAACACTCAGAGCATAAGTTCCTGCAGACATGGCAATGACTCTGCCCTCTATCGTTTGGAAATTACCCCATCCACCTGTTGCAGGCACTGTAACGATATCAGCAAGTGATCCATCAATCTTAATATTCAATCCTGGATCTTTTCCATCGTTACTCGCAACGTGATATTTCGCAAGGTAGTTACCAGCTGTTTCGACCGTAAAGCTATATTCAAGAATTTCTCCACCATCAAAGTATCCTACTGTGGTATCTCCATTCTCTAGACCTACATCAACAGTATTGGTATAGCTCTCAGCCTCAATCTTGATCTCAGTTACCGTATCAGAGGAACCTGGTCCTAAAACACTCACATCATCAATCCAAACTTGACCGCCTTGATCACCACCCATATCAAACAGAATACGACTCTGATCATCACCAAACCCGGTGGTAGTTTGAGTCATTGTAAATGACTGCCAATCGCCTGTGAGTGAGACGGACTCAGCAACATTTGTCCAAGGATCATGATATAAACCCAGGCCAGCAAGTATTGTCCTCTCTATCGAGGACTTAGCCTTGAATGAAACCGTATAATCAGTATCTGGGACTAACGTCATCGTCTGACTCAAATTAACGTCATAAACATTACCGGAAGTTGTTTCAACCACAGCAAAGTAAGACGTTATGTTAGACGCAACCGCAGCGCCTCCTGCCCAACCATTAATGCCACTTTGGAAATCACCGTTTTCAACTAACTCAGTTCCATCGGAGGTAACAACACTAACATTCAATCTAGTCAAAAGCGCGGGTGGTGGAACTGATCCGGCACCAGAGCCTGAACCAGAACCAGAACCAGAACCATCCATTTATGCAGAGTGGAGTGCATTTGATGGTGCAGTGAAAGATGGCGACAATTACTCGTGGATCGAAGGACAGGATTGGGCTGGATTTGAGAATACTAATACCTCATTGAATCCAATGTCATTCCCATATGGAGGTACGATAACCTTCTCTGCCAATGTTGGTGGCGGGCTGGCATCTACTGAATTGAACTTCACTTTTGAGGCCAATAAGTATCCCGATAATAATCCTCAGTTTTCAGTTGGAACAACGGTCGATAGTGAATCTGAAATGAACTACTCGATTGATGTTCCGGCTCAAGGCGAGCAAACTTTCAATTCGTTGCTAATGAAGCTTGGTTCAAGAGTTGCGGAGGGACAGTATGTAACGGTGAAAAATGTTCTTATCACTTCCAACACTTCTGATCCAACCGAACCAACCGAACCAACTGATCCAGTTGACAACACGACGGAGCTAGTCACTAATGGAGATTTTCAAAATGGTATAACAGATTGGGAGGGTGGCGCTGCAGTAGCCACAAATATAACGTCATATTTTGCTGTTGTTGAAACAACTTCAAACAATGTTTATGACGTTAACCTTA
>CACJVE010000032.1 GCA_902596775.1 uncultured SAR92 cluster bacterium | reverse complement strand
AACTTGAAATAGTCAAGGTAAATGATCTTCAAGAGGCTTACATTAGACCATTAGTATTTCTCGGATCACAGGGAATGGGGTTGAGAGCAAAAGACCTTAAGGTCCATGTAGGGATCGCTGCGTGGGAGTGGCCTTCATATATGTCTCCCGAATCTCTTGAAGTTGGTATAAAAGTTCGCACATCCTCATATACTCGACATCATGTAAATATTACTATGTGCAAAGCAAAGGCGAGTGGCAACTATATTAATTCAATGATGGCATTGAGGGAGGCTCTTGACTCTGGATGCGATGAGGCAATGATGTTGGACACTGAGGGTTATGTTGCTGAAGGTAGTGGAGAAAACTTTTTTATGGTGAAAAATGGAGTTATATATACTCCAGAGTTAACTTCTTGTCTGAATGGTATAACGCGAGATACTATTTTTTCATTTGCTGCAGATCAAGGGATACGGGTTTGTGAAAAAAGAATCACCAGAGACGATGTTTATATATGTGACGAGGCCTTTTTTACGGGCACGGCAGCCGAGGTTGTTCCTATAAAGGAATATGATGGTCGAACCATTGGCTCTGGTAAGCGAGGCAGTATAACGGAAGCACTTCAGACTAAATATTTTGATGTCGTTAAAGGAAATAATCCAGATTATGATCATTGGCTAGAGCCAGTTGAAAAAATCTAATTACGTTCAGGAACATGCTTAGTGGGTGACGATAAACAGGGTAAGGTTAATATCCTTTGTATGAAGTGGGGTGATAAATACCAAGCTAAATACGTAAATACCCTTTATCACATGGTCGAAAAAAATCTTTCTAAGCCCTTCCGCTTCATTTGTCTTACCGACGATGATAACGGGCTAATTACTAATATAGAATCTTTCCCTATTCCTGAAATTCGAGCCTCTCTCTCGGGTCCGGAGCGCGGGTGGAACAAACTTAGTGTCTTTTCAAGTACCCTCTACGACCTCGAGGGTGATGTGCTCTGTTTGGATTTAGATCTTATCATCGTTGGCAAGTTAGATGATCTTTTTGATTATCCGGGAGATTTTTTAATAATTAAAGATTGGATAAAGCATGACGGCACCGGCAATTCATCAGTTTATAGATTTTGCTTAGGTGCTCATCCAGAAGTCTTAGCTGAGTTTGAAAAGTCATCTGTGTCGATCAAAAAGTCTTTTCGGAATGAGCAAGAGTATTTATCGTCAATGATGTTGAATAAGAAATGTTTGCAGTATTGGCCAAGAGAGTGGTGTAAAAGTTTCAAGCGGCACTGCATCAAACCATTATCTTTTTTCGTTCCAAGAGAAACAGCTGTCCCCGACAATAGTCGTATAATCGTCTTCCATGGGAAGCCTGATCCCGATGATGCTATCAGAGGGAATAGTGGAAAGTGGTATCGGAGGTTTAAGCCAGCAACTTGGATCGAAAATTACTGGAGCTAGAGTGCCTGTAACTCTTTAATAACTTATGTCGCGTATCCTATACTCCTTTATTTTATATCTTTTGGGTCCGTTTATAATTTTAAACTTGGTGCTTAGAGGGTTTAAATCAAGTGCGTATTTCTCAAGATGGGGTGAACGTTTCGGATATATAAACTTCGATAGCAGAAAAGAAGTTATATGGATACATGCGGTGTCAGTGGGAGAGGTGATGGCATCGGTCCCACTTGTAGAGTACTTTTTAAATCAGTCGAAAAAGTATCAAGTTATCATAACAACTACAACTCCAACTGGATCTGATCAGGTTACGAAATGTTTCGGTGGTGATGTTGAGCATTGTTATATTCCATACGATTTTATTGGTTCCGTCACTCGATTTATAAAGCAAGTAAATCCAAGAGCTCTAATTCTTATGGAAACTGAATTATGGCCAAATATCATCAATTACTGTAAAAATAATAATATTAAGATTGTATTGGCAAATGCAAGAATGTCTCAAAGATCATTTGATTCTTACAATTTCTTTTCATGGGTTGTGTTGCCAATGTTTAAATCTATCGATTTAATTGCTGCGCAGTACAAAGAGGATGCAGATCGTTTTAAAGAATTGGGGACACCAACGGAGAAAATTATTTTGACTGGAAATCTTAAGTTTGATTCATCAGTCAGCAATAGTGAAAGGCTGAAAGCCAAACGAATACTCAAAGAAATGGCTCCAAAATATGTTTTGATTGCAGCTAGTACGCATCAAAATGAAGAGGCGATAATTTTAAAAATTTATAGGAATTTAAAAAAGGAGTTTCCTGACTTAAAACTAATCGTCGTTCCGAGACATCCAGAACGCTTCGAAGCTGTTGCGCAACTCTTCGAATCATCGAACTTCATTATAAAAAGAAGATCGTCGTCTAAAAGCTTTTCTAATGCTGACATAATTTTAGGAGATACGATGGGTGAGTTAAAATATCTTTACGGGGTTTGTGATATTGCATTTGTCGGAGGCAGTTTAGTCAAGACTGGAGGTCATAATACTATTGAACCGGCAGCTTGGAAAATTCCAGTATTGGTCGGACCCCACACCTTTAATTTTTCTTCTGTGAATAAAATTCTTTCTGAGGTGGGTGGATTGAAAATTTGCAAAAATCCATTTGAATTAGAATCAGAGCTCGGTCGTCTTTTAAGGGATAATGAATACAGAGTTTCGACTGGCGCCTCAGCATCTCGCGCACTCGAAAAGAGTTCGGGAGCCTTAAAATTGTTAACCAATGGGATCAGTCAGATTATCTGATGACTTGTATTTTAGGATCTAATCTCGCATTTAATTGGTAGATATCATCTGGTGAGAGCTGGCCTGCTACTTGTTTTAAGCTCATCATTGCATAAATATAGTCGTACTTTGAATTAGCATAGTTTCTTTTTGCCTGAAAGAGAGCTCGCTGAGCACTTAATACATCTACGATATTTCGTGTGCCAACTTCATAGCCTGCTTGCGTTGCATTTAAAGCGCTTTCTGCAGAAGTAATCGCTTGGCTGCGGGCTTTTACACGAGCAGCATTGGTTATAACCAGTTGATGTTGTGCTCGGGCATTTTGAGCAGTTGTCCTTTTGACTGCTTCATAACTTTCATCTGAGGCAATTGCTCTCTGTTTTGCCTGCCTACTTGAAGCATTTAAACCTGAGGACCAAATTGGCATGCTAAAAGAGAGATTAATGCTATGACCATCATTGAGAGATGAAATGTTTGAGCTTGATTCAGAGGGCAAATAACTAATCTGTGATCCATCTGTATCTGAGTCGGAGTACCTGGCACTTGCTGTCAATCTTGGATATAGTTCTGAAGCGGCAGCCTTTGCTTGATTATATGATGCATCCTTTCCAAATTTAGCAATTTTAATATCGAAATTATTTTGTAAAGCAAAAGCCACCCAGGAGCTACTATCAACCGGGTTTGGGTTCTCAGCTAAGAAATTATCGCTAAGGCCTGAAAGATTATCGTATCTTTTACCCGTTAAAACCTCCAAGTTATCAAAAGCAATATTTAATTCTCCCTTGGCTTCTAAAGTATTAACTGAGGCATCATCAAATATCGCTTGCGCTTCGTGAACATCGGTTATTGGCAATAAACCAACCTCAAATCGTTCTTTAGTTTGTTCAAGCTGTCTAAAAATTGCTCTCTGTTCTGCTTTTCTGGTTTCATTATTGTCAAACGCTCTTAGAACGCTCAAATATGCATTTGTTACTCTGATAATAAGAGTTTGCTGATCGGAAGCAAATTGCGCCTGAGCGCTAGCACTTAGGGCTTTTCCACTTTTAAACTGATACCATGCAGGCAGATCAAAGACTGCCTGATTTAAAGAGATCCCATAAGAAGTTGTCTGAGTATCTGAAAAACTGCGACTTAAAAATGGGTCAGCTGATATAAATGAGTAAACTTGCGAGGCACTGCTATTTCGCTCTGACTCAGTATAGTCAGCAGATGAGGAGAGAGAGGGAAGTAGTCTTGATTTGCTAATGTTTTCTGTTTCCTCGCCCACTTTAAGATTAGCTCTTGCAGCTTTCATAACGGGGTCATTTTTAAGCGCAAGATCATATATAGAGCTTATTGATTCTGACCAACAGGCTTGAGTAAAGGTTAAAAGGAGTACATATACTGCAAGGGGTTTACTCATCTCTTTTTGTGTCCTCATTTGTAAGTTATTATTCAACGGAGCCTAATTTTCTCAGATGGCATTTTACCAGATCATAAAGATCATAAGTAGCTCCGGTTAAGAACGTTTTTCGAAGCAAAGTGTTTACAACTAAATTACGCAGATTGGACCAATTACAATGAAAGTTAAGCATACATATAATAACGAAGATATAAAAATTGTTTCTGAAGAATGTATACATCATGGATTCTTAAAACTCAGCAGACTTAAGCTTTCTCATAAGCTATTTAGTGGTAAATGGAGCCCCATAATACAAAGAGAGTTAATTAAACATAAACAAGCAGTTGGAGTAATACTTTACGATGCTAAAAATGAGTTGGTTGGAATAATTGAGCAGTTTAGAGTAGGCGCGCTTGGCCGGTCATCAAATCCTTGGCAGTTTGAAATTGTAGCTGGAATGGTCGAGAAAAATGAGATCCTCGAGAATGTCGCTATTAGGGAGGTACAGGAAGAGACTGGTCTTACCTTATCAGATATTCAGCCAATATTAAGTTATCTTCCAAGTGCAGGGGCATCGAATGAAAGAATGCATCTTTTTTGTGGTTCGGCCAGATTACTTGATAAGGGTGGGATTTATGGATTAGCGTCTGAAAATGAGGATATTAAATTACATATTTTTCCATTCGCAGACGCGTTAGTTGGCCTTACCGATGGTCTATTTGATAGTGCCGCTAGTATCATTGCTTTACAATGGTTAGAGAAGAACCGTCATCAAATGAAAAGTGCTTGAGCCAGTAAATTGGATTAAAAATTTGTTAAAAAACAGATCTATATCAAAGCTTGACTTAAATCGTCTTCATACAGAGTGTGAACGTAATTATATTAGATTGAATCGCCTCGGTTTCAATGCCCTTCAGAATGGTGGTCACTCTGTATTTGAGTTTAAAAATAAGACACAAATAAAACTTCAGTTAGATGTCACGGAAGTCTCACGTTATACAAGCTTGGTTTCAATTGTCTTTAACCAAGCTGCGCTAAAATGGGTTCCACAAGTAGAATTGCAAGTGAGATATTACGAGGATGTAAAAATGGCAGAAGTTATCTCTTGGTGCTCAGATAGAGTCATTCCTTTTGAACTATCTGAAGTTAAAATGAAGCAGTCTCGTGATGAAAAGTGGCAGTGGAACGCCTTCTTCGGAGAGATTCTCGTTAAAGTATTAAAGTATGGAGAATTAACCAATAGGGCATGAAATAACTTCATATGAACCGTTTGATCCAAATTACTGATCTTCATTTTGGTGAGAATCCAAGTGCAATAATCGAATCAATAAATCCAGTAAAATCATTTAGTGCAATCCTCGATGAGATAGAGAACTCAGACTTTAGAGACGCTCCTATTCTTTTGTCAGGCGATTTGTCTGGTTGTGATAATGCGGGTTCCTATCACATGCTAAATAAAATGTTATTTAATCGAAAAAAGGAAATTATCTGGTTGCCTGGAAACCATGACGATTTACAGGAGATGAACACTCATCTTACACATTACCCGAGATTGTCAAGTTTGCGGCTGAATAATTGGTCACTCATTACATTAAATAGCTCTAAAGCGAAATCTGCCGTGGGATTTATAGATCATCACGAGCTTCTTAAATTAGACTTTGAGTTATCAAAAGTAAGATCTCAATTTGTTATTGTGGCAATGCACCACTGCCCAGCTTCTGTCGGTTCTGATTGGCTAGATAGACATCGAATTGAAAATCGAAATGAGTTATTCGGTGTCTTATCTAAATACGACAATGTTGTTTGTATTTTAAATGGGCATGTTCACCAAAAATTTGAAGGTGCTTGGAAAGGTATTCCCGTTTATGCGTCGCCTTCCAGTTGCTTCCAATTTAAATATAAAAGCAAGGAGTTTGCTATTTCGAGTAAACCACCTGGTTACAGATGGCTCCATCTTTTTGATAACGGTACTTTAGAGACGGGCGTAAAATATTTAGCTTAATAGTTTAAAAATTATTAACGGAAATTAAGTAGATGTCTGATCGATTTTAAAAATAGATAGTAGTAATATAAAGAAACACGAGAAATCTTTTATGGCTACACTTCTTTATCTGCATGGATTTAATAGTGGACCAGGTTCTAAAAAAGCGATGCAGACTGGCTTTTGGTTTAAACAAAATGCACCCCACATTAATTTTGTTTGCCCCAAAATATCTCCATATGCGAAAGAGGCGTGTATCACTCTTGAAAGGCTAATATGTGAATCGTGCGATCCAGTCTCGGTTGTTGGAAGCTCTATGGGTGGTTTTCTTGGGACGCATTTAATAGAGAAATATTGCATAAAAGGAGCATTAGTAAATCCTGCTGTCAATCCGGCATTGGGCCTTTCAGAATACCTCGGAGATAATAGATCTTATTTGACTAATGATGATTGGGTCTTTACAAGAAGTCATATTGATGAATATCAAGAAATCACTTACCAATCTATCAAGCAGCACCAGAATTATTTAATCTTATTGGAAACCGGAGATGAGATTTTAAATTATAAACATGCTGTTCAGTTTTATGACAAGGCATCTATAATAATCGAAGAGGGGGGAGATCATCGATTCGTAAGTTACAGTAAACATTTACCTACAATTTATAATTTTCTCTTTTCAAACAGCCAAAGCAAGAGTTTTTAAATGACCTTTAATAATTACAATGCAAAAGATATTGAGGTATTAACAGGCCTTGATCCAGTTCGAAAGAGACCGGGGATGTATACCGATACCACCCGTCCAAATCATCTTGCCCAAGAAGTCATTGATAATAGTGTCGATGAGGCTCTTGCCGGCTTTGCAAAACAAATCGAAGTTACTTTACATTCTGATGGCTCATTGTCTGTTTTAGATGATGGCAGAGGGATGCCAGTTGATCTTCATCCCGAGCAAAATAAGCCTGGTGTAGAAGTAATTCTCTCGACCCTGCATGCTGGAGGGAAATTTACTAATGACAATTATCAGTTTTCTGGAGGTCTCCATGGTGTTGGAGTATCTATTGTTAATGCACTATCGACCTCTCTTGAGGTAACAGTGAAGCGCGATGGAAAAGTACATCAAATGTTATTTAGTGGGGGTGAGAAGACAACTGAGCTTAGAGTAATAGACAGTTGTGGACAGAGAAACACAGGAACAAACTTGAGATTCTGGCCAGATGAGAAATATTTTGATGCAATAAGATTTTCTGTGTCTCGGTTACGTTATGTTCTAAGAGCAAAGGCTGTTTTATGTGCAGGATTGAAAGTAAGTTTTTTTGACGAAAATACCAATGAATCCGAAGAGTGGTGTTTTGCTGATGGACTTAAAGATTATCTAATTGAGTCTTCACCTGATACTCAGGTGTTACCGGAGGAGCCTTTTATTGGTAAAACTTCATCACCTACGGAGTCCGTAGATTGGGCTATTCAGTGGCTTCCAGAGGGGGGAGAAATAATCCAGGAAAGCTACGTAAATCTTATTCCAACGACACAAGGAGGGACGCACGTTAATGGAATGCGAACTGGACTTTTGGACGCAATGAGAGAATTTTGTGAGTTTAGGAGTTTGTTGCCCCGAGGTATAAAATTAGCGCCAGATGACATATGGGAGAAGGTAAGTTTTGTTTTATCAGTAAAATTAACGGATCCACAGTTTTCTGGACAGACGAAAGACAGGCTGTCCTCAAGAGAGGTAGCGGGAATTGTTTCAGGAGTTCTCAAGGATTCATTTAGTTTATGGCTTAATCAACATGTTCTCGAGGGAGAGGGTTTAGCAGCTCTGTTCATTAGCTCTGCGCAAAGGAGACTCAAAGCGGGTAAAAAAATAATTAGAAAAAAGATAACACAGGGCCCTGCGTTACCTGGAAAACTTGCTGATTGCTCGAGTGTTGATCCCAAGATGTGTGAGATTTTTTTAGTTGAAGGTGACTCAGCAGGAGGTTCAGCAAAGCAGGCGAGAAATAGAGAAAATCAAGCGATAATGCCATTGAGAGGTAAGATTTTGAATACTTGGGAAATTGACTCTCAAGAAATTTTGGCATCTCAAGAGGTTCATGACATATCAATTGCATTAGGAGTTGATCCAGCAGACGAAAATTTACAGGGGTTAAGATACGATAAAATTTGTATTTTAGCAGATGCGGATTCAGACGGACTCCATATAGCAACTCTCTTATGTGCTTTGTTTGTTCGGCATTTTCGGTCTCTCGTTGTCCGTGGTCACGTTTATGTGGCAATGCCCCCACTATTTCGTATCGATGTTGGCAAAGATGTTTACTATGCTTTAGATGAAGCAGAAAAAGAATCAATTATTGAAAGAATTAGGATTGCGGGGAAAAATTCTAAAATAAGTGTTCAAAGGTTTAAGGGGCTCGGCGAGATGAATCCATCTCAGTTGAGAGAAACAACCATGAATGCTGATACTCGTCGACTGGTTCAGTTGACACTGGATTCAAATGAAAATACCAATCACTTGATGGATATGCTTTTATCTAAAAAGCGATCGCCAGACAGACGTGTTTGGCTTGAAGACAAGGGTAATCTTGCGAATGTTAGTTAGTAAAAATTGAAAATGAGATATTAAGTGGACGAGACAATATCATTTAATAAGCAGGGTTTTGAAACCAGATCAGTTGGTGATTTTGCCGAGACTGCATACCTTGATTATGCAATGTATGTAATTTTAGATCGGGCACTCCCCCATATAGGGGATGGTTTGAAGCCAGTGCAACGGCGAATTATATATGCAATGAGTGAGCTGGGATTGCGCGCCAGTGCAAAATTTAAAAAGTCTGCCAGGACGGTCGGGGATGTGATTGGTAAATTTCATCCTCACGGAGATAGCGCTGCATATGAAGCAATGGTTCTGATGGCGCAGCCTTTCTCTTATCGATACCCTCTTATCAGTGGTCAAGGTAATTGGGGCTCTCCAGATGACCCAAAATCATTTGCTGCCATGCGTTATACCGAGTCAAAATTATCAGAGTATGCAAACATTTTGTTATCAGAAGTCAGTGACGGTACTGTTGAGTGGAGACCAAACTTCGATGCGACACTTGATGAGCCGATAATTTTCCCCGCCAAAGTTCCAAATCTGTTGCTCAATGGGTCTACTGGAATTGCAGTTGGCATGGCAACTGATATTCCTCCCCATAACTTAGATGAAGTTGTGAGCGCTTGCCTTCATTTGCTGGATAATCCAAAAGCTGATGTTGAGACTATTTTTGATTTTATCAAAGGTCCAGATTTCCCAACTGGAGGCGAAATCATAACCTCTAAAATTGATATAAGGAACTGTTACCAGTCGGGAAAAGGCTCTATCAAGATAAGGGCGATCTGGAGGAAGGAGGATGGAGCGATTGTTATTGATGCGCTGCCTTTTCAGGCTTCAGGATCTAAAATTCTAGAGCAAATAGCTTCACAAATGAGGGCAAAAAAGCTTCCTTTGGTAGAGGATCTCAGAGATGAATCAGATCATGAAAACCCAATAAGACTAGTTATAGTTCCACGATCCAATCGAGTTGATTTTGATGCGCTTATGGACCATCTTTTCGTCACCACTGATTTAGAGAAAAGCTACAGGGTAAATTTGAATATCATCGGCTTAGATGGTCGACCAAAAGTAATGACTCTCCATGAAATTCTCAAAGAGTGGCTCAAATTTCGCAGGGAGGTAACTCGAAAGCGATTGAGTTTCCGATTAGAAAAGTTAAACAATCGTTTACATTTACTTGATGGCTTGTTGATAGCGCTTTTAAATATTGACCAGGTAATTAAGATCATTCGTGAAGAGGATGAGCCAAAAAAAGAAATAATCAATCGCTTCAATCTTACTATTATCCAAGCAGATTACGTGTTAGAGACGAAATTAAGACAACTTGCACGTCTTGAAGAAATAAAAATTCGATCTGAACAGACTGACTTAGCGGCAGAAAAATCGACTATTGAATTAACCTTAGAATCTGAGTCTCGTTTAAAAACTTTAATGAAAAATGAGTTGAAAGAGGTATCTAAAAAATTTGGTGATGCTCGACGGTCATTACTAAATGAGCGGAAAGAGGCAACTGCTTTTTCTGAAACTGATTTAATGACTGTAGATCCTATAACCGTAATTCTCTCAGAGAAAGGATGGATACGAGCAGCTAAGGGTCATGATATTGACCCAAATTCCTTGAGTTTTAAATCTGGAGATTCACTTTTAGCATCAACGATTGGTAAAAGTAATCAGAATGTCTTCCTACAAGATTCAACAGGAAGATTTTATGCAATATCAAGTCATACATTGCCTTCAGCGAGAGGTCAAGGGGAGCCGGCAAGCGGCAGACTTAATCTGCCAGCAGGCGCAACGATAACTGGATTGATTATGGGCCAGGAAAGTCAGGAGGTATTTGTTGGAACAAGCGCTGGATATGGTTTTCGGACCACGATTAGTGATTTATATACAAAAAATAAGGCAGGTAAGGTAGTCGTTAAAATTCCAAGTTTATCAAGAGTAATCGAGCCAAAACTAATTATGCACAATAAGTCTCTTATCGTTGCTGTAAGTAATGAGGGCAGGATGCTTGTTTTTGATCTTGAAAATGTTCCAAGATTGTCCAGAGGCAAGGGCAATAAGATTATAAATATACCCAATTCCAGGCTGCAGAAAGGAGAAGAATGGGTTGTAGATTATGCAATTATCAGTGAGGGGAGCTCACTTGTTGTATCCTCAGGTAAGAGGTACCTATCACTTAAACCCAATGATTTGCAAAATTATATTGGTGAAAGAGGTAGACGAGGGCACAAACTACCTCGAGGTTTCCAGCGTGTTGATGCTCTGAGTGCAGAATAAGCAATAATTGTATTTATCGCGAACAAACATTACTTCTCTAAAAGTTTGATTCCTCTTAGAATATTCAGCGCTTCATATAGTTGATTGTCTGCCATTATATTGGGTGGCTGACTGCTTGAAGTCTTTTCTCCTTTTTTTTCAGTGTTTAGATGCCCTGTTAAGTTTTTTTCTCGTGCTCGGTTTGATGTTTTAAAAGGTTTGATTTCTGCACGCTCTATTACAATGTCTGGACTAATTCCTAATGCTTGAATTGACCTTCCATTGGGCGTGAAGTACTTGGCTGTCGTTAACTTAATAGCACTGTTCTCATTAATGGGCACAACGGTCTGAACAGAACCTTTTCCAAAGCTTTGTGTTCCTATGACAACCGCTCTTCTATTGTCTTGCAAGGCTCCTGCAACTATCTCGGAGGCTGATGCACTTCCTCCATTGATCAGAATTATGATAGGGATTCCGCCACTAATATCAAAGGGGTCTGCATAATACTCTTGATTGGAGTTAGGCAGTCGCCCTTCCGTATAGACAATTTTCCCGCTTGTAAGAAGCATATCGGCAATCGATATTGATGGTGGAACTAATCCTCCAGGATTATTTCGAAGATCGAGCACAAGGCCATCTAACTCTTTTTTATTTAACTCCTCAAGTTTCAAATATTCATCTACAAAGTCTTTATCAGATGAAATTTGAAACTGGGCTATTCTGATGTATCCAAAGTTTTCGTATAAAAGTTTACCCCGTACTGAACTAATTTGAATTGTATCTCTGATTAAGGTTTTTGTAATTGTGCGATCTTCGCCGTCTCGGAGTATTGTTAATTCGATTTCAGTGCCCTTTTCTCCCCGGAGTTTATCTATTGCTTTTTGAATATTCATCTTGCTGACGGGAGATTTATCCAGTTCAACAATAAGGTCACCTGAGCGAATATCATTTTCAGAAGCGGGTCCTCCATCTATTGGCGCGATCACCCTGATGGCTCCTTTCTCTCCAACTACCTCGACACCGAGTCCTCCATATGCCCCAGTTGCATTCTCTTTTAAACTTTTATAGCTTTTTTTATTTAAGTAAGACGAGTGAGGGTCTAAATTTGACAGCATTCCCTCAATAGCACTCTCTAAAAGTTCCGTATCTGTGATTTCTTTGACGTAACCTGTCCGAATTTGCTCAAAAACTTGTGTGAAGTTATTTATTTCATTTATTGGCAATCTTGTGGTTGCTTCCCCTGAGTTTTCTTCTGCATTAAGGTTAAAAATCGCGAGAAAAACCCACACCGGCAGAGCGAAAAATATTTTCAATTTAAAACACATAGTTGGACTTTTTAATTTTTTAGCCAAATTTTTGGATTTTCTGGGGTGCCTTTTTTTCTTATTTCAAAATATAGGCCCGGTTCGGATAAGCCACCAGTTTCTCCACTTAAAGCTATTATTTCATCAGAGACTACTGTTTCACCAGCCTTTTTGAATAATTCTTGATTATGTCCATACAATGTTTTGAAGTTATCTCCATGATCGATAATTATTAAAAAACCATATCCTCTTACGTAATTGGAGAAAACTACCTTGCCTCTATGGATAGCTTTTATTTTTGATCCAGGTTCTACTAGTATAAGTGAGCGACTAACGATGTTATTGATTTGAATTTCCAGCTGATCTTTGGACTTTTTAGTCATTTCCGCCGGCCATGGTAATTGACCTTTGTAATCCTCGAAAGAGGTGGAAATCATTCCTTTTGAATTGTTGATAGAAACACTTTCAGTTAAACGTTTAATGTCAGCATATTTCAACTTTAACTTTTCGAGCTGTTTTTTATTTTTCCCTCTTATAAGTGATAGTTCTTTAACTGCTCTCTTTCTATCCTCTTTTTGCTGTTTTTTACTCTCGTTTTCGTTTGCTAATTTTTCTTGTTCATCGTGTAGTTTAGACAATAATACTTTTCTCTGATTCAGGGTTTCAGATTTGATTTTAAGATGACTACGGTAGTGATCTATATTTTTATTATGATGCTCGAGTAGATATTTTTTGTATTTAAGTAAGCGAGGTATTCGGTCCGGATCGTCTTGGTTCAATAGAAGTTTGATAGAGCTGCTTTGCTCTAATTTAAATGCATTTTTTATAATATCGGATAGATTCTTTTCATTATTTTTGATAATCAGATCTATATCATTTAATGCTTGTTCAATTTTTAATAATTTGTTGTTATTAAATTTTATCTGGTTTGAAATTTGCCTCATTCTTTTAAAATTATTGCTTTGACTGATCTCTATATTCTTAAGCTCGTTCTCTACTTCTAAAATTTTAGTTTCATTGGCGTCTAATGAATCTGAGTAAAGAAGTATATCTGCGTGAATTTTTTTGGAAGTTTCTTTTTCTGTTAACAGGGAATTTGTCTCTACACTTATTATGAGATTGATTATTAATAAATATGAGAACTTAAATCTAAACATTTGAATGCACTGGAACTCTTGCAATGTTTGAGGAATTAATTATCTTACGATTAGCGATGAGCCTGTCATTTCTTCAGGCTTGTTTAAGTCAAGCAAATCAAGAATAGTTGGAGCAATGTCAGCCAAGGAACCTGATTTCTTGAGCAATAGATCTCTTGGTCCTTGATAAATCAGGGGAACAGGAAGAATGGTGTGCTGAGTATGCACTTGTTGTGTTTTCTTATCGTACATTATTTCTACATTTCCATGATCTGCCGTGATGATTGCTTGTCCATTATTCGCTTTGATAACTTTTAATGCTTTTGTTACAAATTTTTCTACAGCCTCAACTGATTTTATTGCAGCTTGATAGTTGCCTGTGTGTCCAACCATATCGCAGTTTGCGTAGTTGCATATAATCACATCATATTGTTGACTATTAATCGCAGCTATTAGTCTTTCGGTCACTTCATTACCGCTCATCTCGGGTTTCAAATCGTAGGTTGATATTTTTGGGGATGCTAGCAAGGCTCTATCTTCACCCTCGAATACTGTTTCTCTACCCCCATTTAAAAAGAAAGTTACGTGCGCATATTTTTCTGTTTCGGCAATCCTAAATTGCTTTTTATGATTCTTTTCTAAGATTTCACCAAGGCAATACTTTATTTTTAGTTTTGGGAATGCGCATGCGCAGTTAAGTTCTGAGCCATAATCTGTAGTCATAACAAAGCTACCTAGCTTGAGAAATTGGTTCCTTTTAAAATGGTGAAATTCCTTGTCAACGAATGCGTGAGTTATTTGCCTCGCCCTATCTGGTCTAAAATTCATGAAAACGACAGCGTCGCCATCACATATGGAGTTTTCTCCTATAGATTCTTTTCCGATCGAGGTCGCACTTACGAATTCATCTGTTTCGTTTCTAGCATAAGCATTATCTAGTGCTTCAATGGAATCTTTTGCAGAGTA
>CACJVE010000031.1 GCA_902596775.1 uncultured SAR92 cluster bacterium | reverse complement strand
AAACCGCAATTTCCCACTGATTGAATATATACCATTATCAGCCTCAAAAACAAGCCCTAAACGTATAGTTTTTTAATGTAAAAACAGGTTAGTCGCAGTTTACAGCGATGAAATTTTCTGCGGCTGAAAAAATTTTTGACTTTCGATTACTATCCATCCGCTCTAACGTTTTAGTCATAAAAGACAAGCGCGGGTTGTTTCGCAATCGCCCGAAATAATTTTCAACGAAACGCCAATAAAGCCCATCAACTACATCACACCAGTCACCCTTTTTATAATCACTCATTTTAATGAAGTAATTTGATCCGCAAATGTAAGGCTTTGTTGCAAATATCCCGCCATCTGCAAAGGTACCCATACCAAACACATTTGGAGTCATCACCCACTCAGATGAGTCTACAAATAACTCCATAAACCAGGTATAAACATTTTTTGGGTTTATTTCACAGAGGGTCATTAAGTTAGAGATCACCATAAGTCGATTTATGTGATGCGTGTAACCATACTTTTGAGCAAACAGAATTGCATTATCAAGCGGCGGTATTCCCGTCTCTCCTGAATACCAAGATTGACCTAGCCTTCGTTCGAAGCCAAAAAAATTACTCTCTAATTGCTGATCCCCAAATTCACGGTAGACTCCTCTCATAAATTCTCGCCATCCTAAAATCTGACGAACAAACCCTTCCAAAGAGTTTAAAGGTATAGACTCACGATTCGCATAATCTATTACCTCACTCAAAACATCGTCTGGCGTTATGAGTCCCATATTGAGAGAAGGACTAATAACACTGTGAAACAAAAAAGTATCATTCTGCAAGATTGCGTCTTCATATATTCCAAAATCCTTGAACTTAATTTCGAGAAATTGTGAGAGTTGATGCAATGCATCCTTTCGAGTAAGAGGCATCCAAACATCATCAAGAGATCCAGGATGATCCTTAAAATGCTTTTCGATAGACTTTGCTATCGTTTCACAATACTTTGACTTTTTAGACTGAAATCGCTCTGGTATCAAAGTACCCTTGGGTATCTTTTTGCGATTTTCATCATCAAATGACCATTTTCCGCCCAAGGGATCCTGGTTATCATCGAGCAAGATATTGAATTTGCGACGCATATCTTTGTAAAAAGATGCCATCCGAAGCATTTTTTTATTTTCAGCAAACTTTGAAAAGTCATCTCGAGATAACTTGAACATTGGTGTGGTTAAAATTTCCACATCGATGTCTAGGGTATCAAGATAATTTATTATTTTCTCTTCGAAATTCTTATCTTCAATTTCAAACAAGACAATTCGCTTAATACAATGCTCCTCGACAACACCATCAAGCTTGATCTCATAATCCTCGGTAAATAACCTATGCTCGATATCAAGGTAATTTAATTTGTAGCCTGCATCTATCAGTTCATCCCTCTTCTCTCTCATAGCCGCCAAAAACATAAGTATTTTTAGCTTATGATGCTTCTCATAGGAGCATAGATTGAAGTCCTCAGCCATGAAGATATGCTCACAATTGGCTCGGCGAATAATATCTTCCGAAAAAAGTTGATTGCCTAAAAGTATGAGAAGTGATTGATCGCTCAAGCTTATTTCCGATTAAAGTAAAATTTTATTCTGACTGTACTTCCAGTCTAAGCAAAGTAGATCAAAGCACAAACAAAAAAGCCCGGCCATAAATTGACCAGGCTTTTAAATAATCAATACCTAGTTACTTAAAGACAACCTTATTTATAATCTGGCTATCGACCATAGTTCTTATTTCTTCGTAACTCTTGGAAATTTTTTCCATGACCTCATCATCATCTCCATACCGTTTTTCCCACTCCGCTTCGACGGCATCTGCCCGACTTTTACTCGGTTGCATTGCTCCCATATTTTCATATGTGATCGTTAACCAAACATTGGGACTATTTGCACTAGCTGAGGTCCACACACCATAATCAACGATATAACCAAGATCCTTCTGAATCTCCATGCCTCTGACCCAAGTTCGTTTCAAGTTTACAAGGTAATCATCGAGATAATTTGGTTGAACTGATATTACAGTCAATTGCGAGTGTTGCTCACTTGGCTCATAATCTTCATATATTTCAGCATTAGCAGCTGATGCTATGAGTAAGACAAAAACACCAAATAAATTCTTCATTTAGGACTCCATTTAAACGTTAAAGAGTAATCATCCTAACAAAGTTTCTACAACATAATAGCGTTTATTTAGTTTGATAATTAATCATCTTTAAATTTACTGATACCATTTAAGCCGTGAATTAAAATAATGGAGCAGTAAATTGAGTGATTTGACGTGGAGTGAATTCGAAAGAGTTGAATTGTCAGTCGGCACAGTAGTCTCCGCAGAAATTTTTAAGGAAGCTAAAAAACCTGCTATTAAATTAACAATCGATTTTGGCGATTCAATTGGAATTAAAAAGTCTTCTGCACAAATTACAGACTTGTACGAGCCCAAAGATTTAATTGGGAAACAACTGATTGCAGTGACGAACTTTCCAAAAAAACAAATTGGGCCGATGATGTCAGAATGCCTAGTAACAGGCTTCTTGCAAAGCGATGGATCTGTTATTTTGGCCGTTCCTGACAAGGAAGTTTCTAATGGGTTGCGACTGTCGTGAAGCATCCAGTGAGGGCAGAGTGAATTGATCTCCAGCTAAATCTCTCAGTTAGGTGAATAAACGTACTCATCCCCATCGACATATGAGTCAACGAGCGTTTTATCAATCATGACAGGGCCTTGTATGACTGATGGATACTGGGGCGGTGCGGCTTCAGAATGATGCGCCTCCAGTAGTTCAAAAAGATGCTTTGCGATGCCCGGTTCTGTTTGGGCAAGATTCACCTGCTCGGTTGGGTCAGAAGATAAATCGTTTAACCATACTTGTTTGCCCTCTTCCGGATGATCATAAACCTGCATCTTAAAGTTATTATGCCTGACAGCCTTATAATGGCCATTCTGCCAATATAAGTTTTCACGCTGCCAAACTAATTCATCATTTCTATTTAATAATGGAAATAGATTAACGCCATCAATATTCAGATTATTGGGAATTTCAGCTTTTGTTGCCTCAGCTATCGTAGCAAATAAATCAATATGTGAGACGGGCTCCTCAACAATCGTACCTTTCGAAATTTCGGCAGGCCACCGGATAAAAAGTGGGACTCTTAAACCACCCTCAAACATGGTTCTTTTCCAACCCCTAAACGGTTTATTAACCTCTGGAAGGCCAATATATCCTGCTCCACCATTATCACTCGTGAAAATGATGATCGTATTTTCATCCAAACCCTCATCTATTAATGCAGTCATGATATTTTCAACACTTCGATCAATTGCTCGAATCATCGCAGCATAGACCCGTTTGCGATGAGGATATATGGGTCCAACTGCATCATAATCCTCGATTGTTGCCTGCAGAGGAGTGTGTGGGCCCCAATGTGCGAGATATAGAAAAAAGGGATTTTCCTTATTATTTTTTATCACTTTAATCGCTTCTTCTGTCCAATAATCAGTGAGATATCCCCCAGGTTTGAATCTGTCACTGTTTCCGGAATTAAAAGAATTGGCATAAGTTAATGATGCCCAGAGAACCCTATCGATTGGGTCAAAAGGTAGTTTAGCGTTAACAACTCCCGGATCATCTTCAGGCAAATATAGTCCGCTTGCCATTAGCAAGCTGTCATGAAAACCTTGATCATTGGGTGACATGCCATTAAATCTCCCAAGATGCCACTTCCCAATTAAGGCGTTGTAATATCCTGAATCCCTTAGCAATTCGGCAATAGTGTATTCATCTGAGGGTAGTCCCTGCTCTGGAAAAGGAGGCAATAGTTTATCGAGAGCTTCATCAAAATAAGGTGGCGGCAATCCAGACTTTTTATCACTCCAAATTCGAAACAAAGCTTTATTCATACCAGGTGGGGTTGGGGTAAATTCAAAACCATTTTTGATGGGGTAACGTCCAGTCATAATCATTGCTCTTGATGGAGCACAAGTATTCGCTCCGGCATATGACTGATTAAAAATCGCTCCTGTGGATGCTAATCGATCAATAGCGGGCGTTGGAATAATGCCTCCTCCAAAAAGAGAGATATCATTATATCCAAGATCATCCACCACAATTAATATTATATTTGGTCGCTTTCCCTCAATTGAGGCAACTTGACTCTCAAAATTTTCTGTCCATGGAACCTCTATCGTCTCCGAAATCTCAAATGCGTTATGCATTCGATATTTAATTACCATAAGCAATAGATCACTGCGGAAGAACCAAGAGATACTTGCGCCGAGAAATACCAAGAAAAATATAGGAAGCATTTTTTTCATTGTTTGAAGATTAGCATAAAGAATTAATTCATGTTTTGTATGGGCAATACTAAATATTCAAAGCGATATAAGAGGGAGGGATTGTATTTCGGGTGAAACACAACTTTATTTATAAGCTCAATTTTGATTTTAATCGACATATTCAGTAAATTAGAGGAATAAAAATCATTTTAAGAGGACAATTTATCATGCAAATAAAAACAATTTTCCTGCTTTTCTTTTGTGTTTTCACAATAGCATGTACAGCATCAACTGCTGACAAGAAAGCCGATTGGGAAAAGGACAATGAGGCATATTATAAAGAGGATTTTGACAAGACTGATATTGGCTATTGGGATATCAAAGCTTGCAAGCGGACGAGTGATGGCGCGGGTACTCTTATGGCAACAACAGGATATCTTCTTGATCAATCAGGAAAGCTGAGAGAAGCTGGCGATGAAGATGGTGCCGATGATTTATTCACAGCATCAGAAAAATTGTCAGCGATAGCGGCAAACCTAGCTGTAACTTTCACTGCTTTTTGCAAATAGCTAGGGGCATAAGTAATGAAATACGCATATTTGTATCTTTCAATAACTTTTTTTTGGAGCTTAAACTTGTCATCTTTACCAATAGATCTTGAAAATCTAAATTTATCGGATCCCGAAAGCCAAGGGATGAAAAAATCGATTGGCAGGGATCTCGATGCAGTCATAACGAAAGCTTTGAATGATGAAAAAATACAAGGTGCTGTTGTCGCTGTAAGCCGGTTTGGTAACCCCATATATTTTTCAGCACATGGATTGGCAGACGTCCCAAACAAAGTCGCGATGCAAAAGGATTCAATGTTTCAAATGTGGTCCTCTACTAAACCAGTGCTTGGAGTAGCCGCAATGATTGCTATTGAGCGTGGTCTTTTTAGCCCAGAAGATGAGGTGAGTAAATATCTGCCAAATTTTAAAGATATTGAAGTTGCAGTGTTAAAAGATCCCAGAGATAAAGATATATCTCCTCTGGGAGTATATGCAGAGCTTGGCGCAGAACTAGGTTTTTTTGCAAATTTATACTGGAAAGCATGGTCGTGGTTTTATGATGGATATTATATTGGTTACATACCAGAGCACAGGTTAGTAGCTGCCAAAGAATCGCTCACAATCCATCATCTACTTACTCACACAGCAGGACTCGGCACGAGCGGACTGGGACAAGCAATCGCACCCTGGAATGCGAAACTCTCCTCGGGAAAATCGGGCGATAAAAGTGAAGAACAAGATGAATTCTTTAACAACATAACTATCGGATCGCTGACCAATATGATCTCAGATGGACCACTCGACTTTCAGCCTGGCTCTAGATTTGCCTATAGCGGATTCATGGGGTTGGATGTTGTCGCTCACATAATAGAAATTACATCTGGGCAACCTTTTAACGAATTTGTTAAAGCTAATATATTTGACCCACTCGATATGCATGACACCTATTGGAATGTGCCGAGTGAAAAATCTGATCGTATTGTCAGTATCAGCGGTGGTGGAAAAGATGGGAGTAAACCGGCTGGCACAACAAAATTTTTCTCAGGTTCTGTTGGTTTAATTAGTACAGCAAGGGACTATCTGCACTTTGAGAATATGTTGCTCAACAAAGGTGAATTTTTAGGTAAGAGAATATTATCAGAAACTTCCGTTAAATTAATGTCAACAAATCAATCAGGTGATCTATTCTCAAAAACTGAGAAAGTGGTAAAAGGTTCAGAAGGATTTGGATATACAGTAGCTGTTACTCTTGACCCAGAAACAGCGCTGATAAAACGTGGCAGAGGTTCCTTCGGCTGGGCCGGTGCTGCAGGCACAATGTCGTGGACAGATCCTGAAAATGATTTAAACGTTGTAATAATGGTGCAGCAACCGACGAAAGAGTTCCCAGAAGATATTGCGAGAGTTGTTTTTAATGCAATAAATTAGGGTGCTGGTTGGATTTCATCAAAAAAATCACGAAACTCTGGGCTTTTTAGCCAATGTGGTGGCATTCTTTGAACAACTTCGACCAGAGACTTTGAACTTCTTTTAAAAGCACCTTTGTCGCCTGTTTCCTCGATCCAGCCATCTAAAGCAGCGCGCATCACAACCAGTTCCTCAGTATGATTTTTATCAGAGGCCAAATTTACAGTCTCATTTGGATCATTTTGGAGATCATATAACTCCTCTACAGTTCGATCTCCAAAAGGAGTTGCCTGTATCTCATTTAATAAACCATCTTCATACATTGACCTCAACTTTGCGAAGTAACCGTATTTAGAGTCAGGGTAATCTATTGCCATCATTTCTCTATGACCATAGTTGAAAAGCGGGCGGTCTAACTTATAATTTTTAATGTAGTGATAGCGTTTCCCCATCACTGATCTTACTCGGTCAATGACATTCGCACTGCGATCCGAAGCCGAAAACACATACTCTCTACTATAGCTTTTATCAAACACATTCAGTGTATCCATTGATTCAGGAATATTCTGATTTGTAAGTACCAGAGACGTGCCGGTTACATCAATTAAACTAACTAGATCGTCTCTCACTGTTCCTGATTCAATCCCCTCTATCGACTCCGGTACTGAAATTATCAGAGGAACATGGAGCCCTTCGCTGTAACAAAATTCTTTGCTTCTAGGAAGATCCGATCCATGATCTGAAAAAAGAAAAATAATCGTTTTATCCGTGAGATTATCTTTCTCTAATCGGTCCAGAACCTTACCTACCTCAATGTCTGTTTGCATTACAGTATTCATATGCATTGCAATGTTGTAACGCATTTCATGAATATCAGGATATTGAGGCGGCACGGTCACCTGTGATGCTTTCACCGCTGGATAACCTGATTTGGCCAACAAATCTGGTAACTGGTCTCCCACATCTTTACCACCAGATACTCGGATTTGCCCAAAAAATGGTTTTTGAGATTTTATATCCGACCAGTCTCCACTTCCTTGCCCACTTTTGCCATATTTCGCCAACTTATTGTCGGCTTTTTTATCCATGATTGAGTAAAGGTCAGATTTTTTATAGAAAAAATTATAATCATCTTTGCCACTGTTATAAGTTTCATAACCATTTTCTCTAAAGATCTCTGGAGCAGTCTTAAAATTTTCAGGCAAAAATATTTGATTTTCTTTCGTTCGGCTAGAGCGATGATCATGAGTGCCCAGTCTGATTGCATGAGAGCCAGTAATCAGCGCTGACCTGCTTGGACTGCAAACAGGTGATTCGGAATATGCTCGTGTGAATAAAACACCTCTTGTTGCGAGTTTGTCTATATTCGGTGTTTTAACTAGATCATTACCATAGATCGAGTGCCAAGGTGATTGATCATCAATGATTATCCATAACACATTCAATTTTTTTCCAGTATTCCCATTAGCAATACTTGCAACCAATATTGTTAATGAAACAGAAATGAGTTGGAGATATTTCATTCTAAATTTGTTTTATATAAAGGAGCTATACGCAACTTTTTTTGCTCTACCAAAAAACTCATCCCATTGCTCATCAGTTAGGTAATCTGGTTCACCCAGTGTTCGTGATAAAACATAGTGCTTGCAAATAATTTCAAGTCTTTCGGCATGATCAATCGCCACCTTAAAATTTGCACCTCTAGCAATCATTCCGTGATTGCCAAGCAGACATACCGCTTGGTGAGTGAGTGCATTTGCAGCTCCATCCCCAAGCTCTTGAGTTCCAAAAGTTGCGTAAGGCACGCAAGGAACATGAGTATTTCCAAACAGACCAACCATGTAATGAAATCCTGGTAACGGAAGATTATGACAAGCTAATGCTACACAATAGTCTGAATGAGTATGAACCACTGCATTAGCAGACTCCTGTTTTTTGTAAATAGAGAGATGCATACGCCACTCTGAAGATGGTTTGATATCGCCAGAATAATTGCCATCACCATCGACATACACTACTCGATCAGCTGATATATTCTCAGCATCGGCACCGGAAGGTGAGATCAGCATCCCATCGCGAAATCGACAGCTTACATTTCCACTTGCCTGATTCATGAGTCCACGCTTATCGACCGTCAAATAAGCATCGACCAAATCTTGTCTCAATTCATTCTCTTCTTTCATAACCTTTCCTTGTTAAATTGTTAAATTTTTGCACCAAAATAGAAGTACGACACTGCTCTTCGAGGCATTAAACTTTGATTTCCCTCAGACCAATGCACTATGAACGGACTATGAACAACCGCGTCTCCTGGATTCAACTCCACAAATACAGCATGTTCAGAGTTCTTTTCAATACCAGGAATCGGTATTATGTCTGGATAAACTTTTTTATGTGACCCCCTTAAATAAGAAAGACACCCATTATCTCGACTCGCTTTATCAAGTGAGATCCAAATAGTGGCTCCCACCTTTTCGCTCTTATCAGATCCATATGCGTCCTTATGCGGCTCTATTCCGATATCATCGCCAATTGGCCTATCAAACCAGGCTGCGGATACTCCATTTGGCTTGAAGCCTAATAAAGCTTCCAAAATTTTAACATGAGATCCATTTTTTAACTCATCATCGAACCAAGAGTCTTGTCGATTCAATGATTTCAAAACGTGACGATATTTATCTTTGCTCTCCTGATCCTTCATTAAACGCGAACTTAAGTCAATTGCTCTATTTCTTAAATCATCTAATTGATCAAGATCCAAATAGTTCTTTAGAATGACAAAACCATCCTCTTCAAACTGTTTTTTTAACTTTTCTAATTGATATTTAGGCATAGCTGATTGCATTATATTCAGATAGATCGCTTTCACAGAATCTAGACATGTTAAGCATTTTTATCAGGCTTATAGTATGTTCTTTTCATATTCCCTTCATGAGGCTCTTTGGAGAATAAAGGAGTTTTTTTCATAATGTATGAACCACTCGATATTTCATAAAACATCACAGCTTGGACAAGAGTTATAAGAAGGTTTAATCGGGAAAATTTAAGCACTCGAAAGCCTGATAGATCAAATTGCTCTCTGTAATATCTATGCTGCAGCAAAACATCATTTTTTGACAAGTATGAGTCAACAAGTCCCATTAAATTTTTTCTAGATTTTAAATTTTTAGCTGTCGTTAGAATGGGTACCGATACCTCTCCCACAAATCTGTTTCTGTTCTTTAAAGTAATCAATCTCAGCGTTTCGCCTGTCTTGACTAACTTAACGGGGAAAGCACCTGCATGAACAAATAAATCTACGTCCGTTCCCATGGAGCCAACAGGATCTCCTGGAACATATTTGAACATCATTTTCCCATAGGTGGTTTCAAGTTTATCCGCAAGTGACGATGCCGAGTATATCTCTTCTTCAAACTCTATTTCTGGCGCAAAATAATTTGCCATTGAGATAAAATTAAACCTGGACTGTAAAATTATTTGAGTGATGACGTTATTGGGAAGTGTTAAATCATCTAAAAATAACATTCCTTTATTGTTTGTAGCTTCAAACACTTTTTCAATGACCTTAATCACCTCAGTTGCATCATCGATGAATCCCGGAATTTGATCGGACCAGATACTTGCATGTAAAGGATAATAACTTTCGGCTTTATGATTAACCGCGAGTACCTCACATACTCTAAATCCTGAATCCTGCTCCTCCCCCAACTCAGATAGATACTCTATCTTTGACGCATACTTTTTATTAAGATCGTGCATCGTAATAATTAATTTTGTATCTGCTTGAACAGCAGCTGCACCCTCATAAAGCAATGTATTCGATAAAATATTTAAAATATTTTCATCATCAAGATTCCGTGACAGACGCTTGTGAGTTGCATGAAGCCTTATTTTTTCATTAAGGCCACGTGCAATTGTCGTTAAATTAACAGAACGAGTTTGATGAATCCCATCAAGCATATCCGCCAAAAATTTGTATCCCACTCGACCAATACGATCGCCCATATGATTCTCGTGGAGCGATTCAAAAAACTCCCGGATACTCAATGCGTCATCAACGGCCATCTTTTGCATTGATTTAGACTCTTAAATTTGAAATTACACTGTAATCGAAAATTTTTAAACAGAACAAAGCTTTATAAAAGCCTTTTTCTGCTCATCTAACATTTTACTGAAATCTGGAACTCCCATCTCAGTGACTGGCATGCCGTCATATTCAGGTGATTTACTTTGCATCTTAGCGGCTATATTATGTAGTCCGCCGCCATCCTCTACGCCGTGACTAAGAGCAGCAATAATTGGTTTAGGCCAAAATGGATTATCGACTCCCCCTAACTCTGGAGAATAACCAAGATATTTTTCCATCTCATCGCGAAGCGTCTTTTCCTCCTCGGTTCTTTGCCTCTGACCCTCAAATCCATATAAGGTTCTTGACTGATTGCAAATATATCCCCACTTCATTTTCGCATGGAACCCCGGGAGACTTAAGCACTCTTGAGTTATCTTAGTGCCCCCAGAAATAACTCCTTTGTTAACCATGAAAAAGTAGCCTGTCTGGCCATAAGTTTCGGACAATAACCTTTTGGGTGGTGATGTATAAATCTCACTAAAAGCCCAAACTAAATCAGAAGGTAAATCTGCTGACTCTAGTATTTTTATACCAAATCCAGAACACCCTTCGGACCAAGCTTGCGAACCAAACTCTCCAATCTCCTGTAGCGAACTCATGTCGATATCAAACACGATAACCCCCCCCAAAATTAATTATTTATTCCGATAAAAGGTAATCCTAGCAGAGATTATATACAAGAAGTTAAATGAGATATCTTAAATTATCACCCAAAATGATAGATTAGAAAAGTCATCAAAAGACGATAGAAGTTGAGATCATTAATCTGATTTGAGTTTTGGGTGAACTAGTCAACAAATGAGTTGACCTATATCATAGACGTCTTAATCTTGTCGAATCGAAAAATTTAAAAGTAGCAAAGCTATGACTAAACTACCATCATTAGAAAGAAAGCTCATCAAAGCTGAACTTAAACAGCGTACTGAGGAAGGATGTGACACGACTGAGATAACAGAAAGAATTACTATCGCCCTCCAGGGGAAAGATAACAATGATGAGATTTATCAATTATACGAAGAATTAATAGCGTTACCCATCGAAAAAACTTTTCCCTACGTTGAGCCCTCGGATCTTGAAGGTATTCAAGCGCAGCGGCCGTCTGGAGTAAGAGATCTCGAACTAGATTGGAATTCAGAACGCGTTTACGATCAAATCTATGGCGCGTGGCTTGGAAGAGCAGCTGGCTGCGTACTTGGAAAACCAGTAGAGGGTTGGCCAAAAGCGCGGATCGATAAATATTTAAAAGATAAGAATATTGACCTTCTTGATAACTATCTTCCGTTTGACGAAACAGTTCTCCCTGGAGTCCACAAAGTGTCCACTAGAGGGAACATAAAGTTTATGCCTCGAGATGATGATATGGATTATGTAATCATCGGTTTGCTCGCACTTGAGAAGCGAGGGATTAAAACATCGGCAAGAACGATCGCCAATACTTGGGTCGACAGACTTCCCTTTCATCTTGTTTATACCGCTGAAGAATGTGCCTATCGGAATTTTGTAAACTCAATTTGGCCACCTCTGTCAGGCACTCACAGAAATCCTTTTAGAGAATGGATTGGAGCACAAATAAGAGCGGACATTTTTGGGTATGTAACTCCTGGTCTGCCCGAGATCGCGGCGAGGCTTGCTTTCAATGATGCATCTATCTCTCATGATAAAAATGGCATCTATGGTGAAATGTTTGTAGCAGCAATGCTCTCAGCTGCTTTTAAACTTGAAAGCGTGAAAGAGATTATTAATGCTGGCTTGGCTGAAATACCAGAAAACTGCAGACTTGCAGAAGCGGTTAAAGATACTATGCATTGGTGTGAAACACTCTCAACATGGGAGCTGGTATGGGAGAAAATAAACGAAAGTGTTGGCCATTATCATGGAGTTCATACTATTAATAATGCAGCTTTGGTTGTTATGGGCCTCTACTTTGGAGAGGATGATTTTGAAAAGGGCATTGTTTGCACTGTCCGTGGCGGCTGGGATACAGATTGCACAGGCGCCACAGTAGGATCTATTCTTGGATTACGCCTTGGGGCAAAAGATCTACCCTCAAAGTGGATTTCACCATTGAATGATCGACTCAAATCAGTTGTTCGGGATGAAAATGATAATAAAATTTCTGAATTAGCCAAAAGAACATTATCGGTTGCTGAAACAATTTTGGAACAAAAGGATCATAAAGCCGCTGGCCTCCAAGAACAAAACACAGAATCAGTCAATGCATCATTTGGAACTTGGGAACTTGAGGCAGGTTGGGGTCATATGATCTTATGTTTTGAAAAAGGGGAAATTGATTTTATTAATGATGGCTATGATCCTTACCCTATCGTATCTAGTTCATATAACAATCCTGAATTAAAATTTTCTTTTGGCATCGACAAAGGTGGCTGGGATTTTGAAATTGATTTCGAGGGTACTATTGATGGCGATAAACTAGAAGGAATTTTCCATATGATGGATACACCGGTTAAAGGACATAGAATTTCTAAATAGAGAGTGATCGTATGAAAATAACTGATGTCAAGGTAACAGTTTGGAAGTGGGATAATATTCCTCCAACCCAATACACTAAGGACTTCAAAAGTCTTGAATCACGGAGCACGAATATGGCTCTAGTGCAAATACTAACTGATGAAGATATTACGGGTTATGCGTTTTTAGGGCACTCGATGGCGTCAATAGGCTATAACGCACAAATTATTGTTGAAAGGTTCAGACCGGGTTTAGTTGGAAAGGATCCTCTTGATAGGGAGCGTATCTGGCAAAATTTATCAAAGTGGTCTCTTGGTGGCACCATGCTTCAAATAGGGGCGATTGACATTGCGCTTTGGGATATTGCGGGTAAGGCCGCCAACATGCCAATTCACAAGTTAATGGGCTCATACAGAAATAAAGTACCTGCTTATGCAAGCTCTGCAATTTTAGGATCAACCCAAGCATATGTTGACGAAGCTTTGTCCCTCAAAGAGAATGGTTGGACTGCATACAAAATCCACCCGCCCGCTGAGCCAAAATTGGACATTGAAATTTGTAAAGCGGTGAGGCAAGCCGTTGGAGATGATTACAGATTAATGTTTGATGCCTGCTGGGCATATAACTACAACGACGCAATCTATGTGGGGCAAGCCGTTCAAGAAATGGGTTTTTATTGGTATGAGGATCCTTTGCCTTGCGATGATGTTTATGGATATGTTCGCTTAAAGAAGACTCTGAGTATTCCCATCGCGGCAACTGAACTCCCTGCAACAGGGCCTAAAGCCTATGCTCCATGGATAATGAATCAAGCAACCGATTATTTAAGAGGCGATGTTGCAATTAAAGGAGGCATTACCTCATGCTTAAAAACTGCCCATACAGCGGAGACGTTTCATATGAACTATGAAGTCCATCATGGCGGTAATTCCCTAAATAATGCTGCGAACCTTCACTTGATTATGGCAATTAAAAATTGTGAATATTTTGAAGTGCTTCTTCCAGATGCGGCTCAAAAACACGGGATAGTTAATGACATTGAGGTCGACTCAAATGGGATGGTTCATGCTCCAGATAGTCCTGGACTGGGAATGGAAATAGACTTCGATTTAATTGAAAAAAATAAGGTCTTTGAACTCTAATGACAAGTTTTAATGAAAAAACTGCATTTATCACCGGTGGTGCAAGCGGGATTGGTTTGGGAATGGCCAAAGCATTTTTGAATGCAGGTGCCAATGTAGCAATTGGTGATATCAACGAGGAACAGCTGTTAATTGCAGAAAAAGAACTTAAAACTATTAGTGAGAATGTAATCTCATTGAAAATTGATACTACAGATACTTCTACTCTCAGGTCTGCCTCCACAAAAATAGGTGATTCTTTCGGGCATTTACATTATTTGTGTAACAACGCAGGAATTCCTGGCGGTTCAAAAATTCTAGAGACTCCAGAAGAAAGATGGCGACTTGTTCATGAGGTTAATTTTATGGGGCCCCTTAATGGTATTAATCTATTTTTACCTCAAATGCTCGAGCATGGTGAGCCGGGTCATATTGTAAATACATCATCGTTCAGTGGGATCCATGGTCATGGAAATCAATCTGCATATGGCTCTAGCAAGTTCGCTCTTGTTGGTATGTCAGAATTTCTTAGAAATGATTTGAAGGATACGAATGTTTCAGTTTCTGTACTATGTCCACATGTCGTCGATACAAATATTATAAGTAAACTGAAAGCAAGGGTCTCAGGCGATGTCCTAGAAATGATTAATCAAATGGCCGTCGACCCAAGTATTGTTGGGGATCAGGTTTTAAATGCCATAATTGAAAAAGAATTCTATATTTTTTGTGATGGCATCCATACACGTGAAATGCTAAAGGCCCGTTGTGATGCCATGTTAAGTGCAATGGATAGACAATTCCCGGAGGAAAAGAATGACTGATAAGCCAAAATATAATGCTGAATGGAAAAGACTATCTGATATGCCAGTTCCCAAATGGGAGCCTGCGAGTATAGTTTTAGATAATAAAATGTATGTTCATGGCGGATATGAAACAGGTATTATCTCAGGCAAAAATCTTCATGTGTTTGATCCAGAAGGAAGCTCACATGGAACCTGGGAGAAATTACAGGATCTTCCAAGTGATATAAGTCACGTGAATTTAGCCCCAGGATTAACTGGGTTTTGGTTTGCTGGGGGTATGAAAGATATGGATCGACCTCGAGGCATAAAAGATCATATTGTTGCAGAGTTTTGGCATTTTGATCCAGAGCTTGATCGTTATAGTGCTGGTCCACTCCTCCCAGGCAGAAGAGCTGGAGGAGGACTTGTTAGGCTTGGTGATAACCTCCATTATATTTCAGGATTAATGGAAGATAGAGATACCGATTCAGGAGATCACTGGGTCTTCAATCTGAAAGATTGGGATAAAGATCAGTCCGCCAAGTGGGAAAAGTTAGCGCCACTACCTAATCCCAGAAATCAACTTTCGGTAACGGTTCTCAATGAGAATATCTATATTATTGGGGGTCAGTACAATCATGATTCTCAGCAACTTGACCAAAATTTGGTGCATATTTATGATGCGAAAAAGGATACTTGGACTGCAGGCCCGTCACTTCCCTATGGTCACTCCCACTCTGAAGGCGCAACATTCACTCATAAGGATAGAATTTGGATGGTTGGCGGGCATACAACGCCAGAGGGCGGAACAAAAGGGATGTGCGAAAATGTCGTGACATTGGTGGAAGGTGGAGAATGGGAGATCACTTTTAAACTTCCAATAGGAATTTCCTCTCCAGCATCAAAAATAATTAATGACAAACTTTATGTCGCTGGCGGTTGGGATCTTAGATTGCTGGCGCAAACCCCTGAAAGAGATTATTGGGCAGATCGACAGGTGACATCAGGCGATGTCTGGGTGACTGAACTGCCGTTTTAATTAATCGGTCTATTTT
>CACJVE010000030.1 GCA_902596775.1 uncultured SAR92 cluster bacterium | reverse complement strand
CGGAGAAAATAGAAGAGGTAAAATTCTCTCTGTAAAGGAATACCTAGGGCTTGATCAATTTGATACCGAAGTTGCTCATGCAGGAGATATCGTTTGTATCAATGGTATAGATGGCTTATCAATATCTGACACATTATGTGATCCAGATCATATTGATCCTCTTCCTAGTTTGAGCGTTGACGAGCCTACTGTAAGCATGACTTTCAATGTGAATGACTCACCTTTCGCAGGTCTTGAGGGCAAATTTGTTACGACAAGAAATATTAAAGATCGCCTTAACCAAGAGCTAATACATAATGTTGCACTCAAAGTTTCACCTGGGGACTCTCCCGATAAATTCATTGTCTCTGGCCGGGGAGAACTCCATTTATCTGTTTTGATAGAAACAATGAGAAGAGAAGGATTTGAATTGGGTGTATCCCGTCCAGAAGTCATTACAAAAGAGATTGATGGTCAAATTCATGAGCCGTATGAGCAAGTAGTAATTGATGTGGAGCTAAATCATCAAGGCATAATTATGGAGGAAATGGGGAAAAGAGACGGTAATATAAAAAATATTGAACCTGACAATAAAGGAAGGGTCCGACTCGAATTTCTTGCACCATCGCGAGGTTTAATTGGATTTAGAGGGACATTTTTAACAATGACATCTGGATCTGGAGTAATGACAAGTATATTTGATCGTTACGCCCCTGCGACAAAATCCGAAAACTATAAACGAGTAAATGGCGTCCTAATTAGTATGACAAAAGGAAAAACAACTGCTTTTTCTCTATTTAATATCCAAGCTAGGGGAAAGTTATTTCTTGGCCATGGCTCAGATGTATACGAGGGACAGATTGTTGGCATTCATTCCAGATCTAATGACTTGGTAGTGAATCCTACAAAGGGTAAACAGCTTACTAATATAAGAGCCTCAGGAATGGACGAGGCACTCACATTGGTACCGCCGATAAAACAAACGTTAGAACAATCTCTAGAATTTATTGACGATGATGAACTTGTTGAGGTGACACCCAAAAGCATCAGGTTAAGAAAAAAACTTCTATCCGAGATTGAACGAAAACGAAAAACAAGATAACTAAGTAACTTAACTTTCTACTTTTGCGCCATATAAAGTAAATCGGGACAGAAATTCCCAAATAACACTTGGCACATTAACGGCATCGTCTCCATCTCCTTTCGATTCCCACTCATGACCAACTTCATCCAATTTCCAGTAGTTTATTTCTACGCCATCACGACAGTTAGACCAAATTCCTAATGTGCCTATTGAAGTGTCTTGACCCTGTTGTATTGATTGCTCCTCAAATTCATTGCATTGATTGATATTTTTCCAATAAGTTACTACTCCTTCTGTTGACCCATTATCCTCGAGAGGAAGATACTCAGGACCTCCATCAATATAAATCACATCATCCTGAAGGCCATGCAAATGCACAATCGGCATAGCATGAATAGAATTACATGTCTGGTAGGTTGTTTCACCCATTAATCCCGCAACTGGTGCGATTGCTGCGATCTTATGACTCAGGTTACAGGCAATATGATATGCCATAAAAGCACCATTCGAGAATCCAGCTGTATAAATTTCTTTTGGTTCCGCATTGAAATTATCAATCGTCCAATCAATTACTCTCTCAATAAATTCAATGTCATCTACTCCTTCGAATTCAGTATTCCAGCCAGTAGAATTCTTCTCCTCATAAAGCGAACCTTGAGGATAAATTGTAATGAAAGTATTTTCATCAGCCTTATCACGAAACCCAGAGTAAGCCATATTAGCGTCAGCATAATCCCCTCCTCCATGGAGACTTATCAAAACAGGAGCGGGCGGAATTTGATCGGAATACTCCTCAGGCAAATGAATGAAAAATTCGCGTGTTAAACCATCGCTAGTGAGTGTACAAAATTGAGTGTTTTCTGCTTCAGAGTAATCTGAACACCCAGGAGCAGCTTCCGTGTCAGAGGTATCATCAATAAATTCCTCTATCAGTTCCTCCTCTTTTTCTGCAACGTATCCCCCTCCCCCACAAGAAAATAAGGATATTAATAAAGCACCAAAACAAAGATAAGGCAGTGCGCTTATAAGATTATTAAATCTTGGATTAAACATAGTCATTAGTGTATCGAAAAATTACGCTTAAAGTAAAAAGTCTCCACGAAACTTTGTAGCTATTAAGGTCGCCGACAAAAAATTTGTGTGTCTGGTGCTATTTGTGCAATCATCCCTTTCTAAAAAGTGAGAAAATTCATGGAAATTCCGGCTCATTTACATTTTAGAATGCCTCCCGAGTGGGCAGATCATTCATGCTGCTGGATGCAATGGCCTACCGATAATTTTCCGTCAGACGTCACATCGAGCTGGTCTAATTTTGATGTCGATAAGGGAAGAATTTCATGGGCCGAAGTAGCAAATACTATCTCTCAATTCGAAGATCTAAAAATGATTGTCCATCCCGACAATATTACTAGCGCAAAGAAACTTTTATCTCATCGAGTAAAGATTTTAAATTTACCAATAAATGATGCCTGGGCTCGTGACTCTGGCGCTATATTTCTTCTAAACAATGAACAGAAGTTAGGTGGAGTCGATTCAGATTTTAATTGCTGGGGCTATAAAACAGATTTTGAGTTAGATGATCAAGTCGCAAACTTTATGATTAAATCCTCGGGAGCTAAATATTTTAAAAATAATATGGTTTTAGAGGGCGGTTCCATTCATGTTGATGGACAAGGAACAATGCTTACGACAGAGCAATGTTTATTGCATGAAAACAGAAATCCTGAACTTACTAAATCAGAAATAGAGGATAATTTAAAAAAAACGTTTGGAGTAACCAATATTATATGGTTAAAACATGGCACTGATGAGGGCACTGATGGGCACATAGATAATGTTGCTTGTTTTTCAGCGCCAGGCACTGTCATCGCTATGACCTGTAATGATAAGCATGATCCTTATTATGATAAATTAAACGAAAATCTTGAGGTACTTAAGACATCAACAGACTCATCAGGAAATCGCTTAAAAGTAATAGAGCTAGAAATGTCTTACAAACGAATTATTCCAAAGGATGATGAACCATGCTCTTACATAAATTTTTATATCGCTAATAACGCGATCGTATTGCCAATATTCAATGATAAAAAAGCAGATGAGAATGCAAAACAGATAATTCAAGCAGAGTTTCCAAATAGGAAGTTAATATGGTTGGATGGAACTCAAATATTGTTAGGTGGTGGCGGTGTGCATTGTATTACTCAGCAGCAACCGAGGAGTCAGAATGGATAAGATAAAAGTGGCCGCAACTCAGATGAGTTGCTCAAATGATGTAAATAAAAATATCGAAAACGCAGAAAAACTAGTCAAAAGTGCAGCAGCAAAAGATGCTAAAATTATCCTAATTCAAGAGCTATTTGAGTCACAATACTTTTGCATGGATCAAAGGGAGGAGCTCTTTGAATTAGCAAAGCCATTTGACAATCATCCTACAATAAAAAGAATGAGCGTATTAGCAAAAGAATTAAAAGTTGTCATACCAGTGAGTTTTTTTGAAAAAGCAAATAGAGCATACTTCAACTCCATCGCTGTTATCGACGCAGATGGCTCAATCATGGGAGTCTACAGAAAATCTCACATACCAGATGGGCCAGGTTATCAAGAAAAGTTTTATTTCAACCCAGGAAATACTGGATTTAAAGTATGGGGCACGAAATATGCCAAGATTGGAATAGGAATATGCTGGGATCAGTGGTTTCCAGAAGCAGCTAGGAGCATGGTGTTAAAAGGAGCAGAGATACTGCTTTACCCGACCGCTATTGGCGGTGAACCCGAAACTGACGGTTTTGATAGCTCTGATATGTGGCAAAGAGCGATGATTGGACATTCGGCTCAAAATCAAATACCCGTTATAGCCTCAAACCGGATTGGAACCGAAGAAGGGATAGACAACTCGAATTATTTTTATGGAAGATCTTTCATTACTAATCATATTGGAGAAAAAATAGCTGAGGCCGGAAGAGATAAAGAAGAGGTTTTAATAGGTGAAATCGATTTAAAAGAAGCTGAAACTTTGAGGAATGTTTGGGGTATTTTCCGAGACCGGCGTCCTGATCTATACTCAAATCTCATGACAGTTGATGGATGATTCCCGAGTTTTAAAGATCATCCTCAATAAACGCCTGCGGCATGAGTCTATCTTTCGGATCAACACAATTCTCATGAGTCAGAAATATACCCCTCTCATCTATACTTTTTTCCGAACGCGTCGATAACTGGATTCCCTTCTTCGACAGAATTTTATCGAAAACCTCTGTATCACACAATTTCTGGCCAAAATAGATCTGTGAAACATTATTCAAATTTAAGTTAACAGAATTCAGGATGCTTAAAAATTCATTGCAAGAGCCTTTGAAAACTCCGATTTTGCGACGATCTAAGTAGACTGTATAAAGGAACCTAATCATAGATGGCCTATATTTCAACGCCCTCTGTTGAAGGCATTGAAAACTCTTCCGCATCACCAGTATTTTTTGTTCCAGCCATCTCTACCAACATTATCCAACATTCCTCAGGAGCAAAAGGTTTATGAGTAATATTTTTTTTACAACGCACATTTCCCCTTCTCGAATACGAACTGTATTGCTCTCTAGCTTCATAAACATTTCACCCTTAATTACTATGAAGGCCTCGTCTGTATGATCATGCTTATGAAAGACAAATTCGCCCTTGATTTTGACAACTTTAAATTGATGATCGTTTAACTCAGCAACAATTTTAGGAGACCAAAGGTCTTTAAAAAGATTGAATTTACTCTTTAAATCAATTACTTGCATTTCGAATAATTATATAAAAAAATCAGGGACCAAATCAGAGATATCTAGCTTTTGATCAACCTGGTATTTAACTAAATCGGTAATACCCTCTGAATTTAAAATCTCGTCATCTATACAAAAATTTCCTGTGAATTTCTTACTATCCCTGTTCATAATTATATAAGCTGCATCTGCCATTATTTCAGGAGTTCTGGATTTCGCCATCATTACTTCACCTCCTAAGTGATTCGCAACAGCAGCAGTAGCTATAGCAGTTCTGGGCCAGAGTGCATTAAATGCAATCCCAAACCTTTTATACTCGCTATGCATACCTAGTACACACATGCTCATCCCAAATTTCGCCATGGTATATCCCACATGATTTTGAAACCATCTTGTTTCCATATTCAATGGCGGCGATAAGTTTATTACGTGAGGATTTTCAGCTTTTTTCAGGTAAGGGACTGCCTTTTTCGAACAAAGAAAAGTACCACGGGTATTTATGCTATGCATAAGGTCATAATTCTTCATGCTTAAAGAATCTGTATCAGACAAATTTATGGCACTTGCGTTATTAATTAAAATATCAAGCCCTCCAAACTTTGAGATTGTGGCTTCTATCGCCGCCTCCACCTGATCCTCAAATCGCACGTCCACAATCAACGGAAGTGCTTTTCCTCCTGAAGACTCTATTTCTTCTGCAGCAGTGTATATTGTGCCGGGTAACCTTGGATGGGGCTCTTTGGTTTTTGCAGCAATGACTATATTTGCTCCATCTATCGCGGCTCTTTTAGCTATAGCTAATCCAATACCTCTACTTGCACCAGAAATAAAAAGTGTTTTACCTGACAAATTTTCCATGCATTGTTCCTATTTATTAAACTATGAAAGTCCACCTTCAGTGAGTTTTTTTGGATCTAATAAAGCTTCAAGTTCGGCTCTGGAGAGATCTGTCTCTCGTTCTGCTACATCTAGAACTGGTAATCCCTCTTGGTATGCCTTTTTCGCAATCTCAGCGGCTTTAAGGTAGCCAATGATTGGGTTTAAGGCCGTAACAAGAATAGGATTTCGACTCAAGGCTTTGGATATCTGACTTTCATTAACAATAAAAGTTTTGATTGCTTTGTCTGCCAGAAGGGTTACTACATGTGCAAGAATATCTATACTTGACAAGATATTTTCACAAATCATTGGCAGCATTACATTCAGTTCAAAACTCCCCGACTGACCACCAATTGTAACCGCCGTATCATTACCAATTACTTGAGCACAAACCATAGCTGCTGCCTCTGGAATAACAGGGTTTACTTTACCAGGCATAATCGATGAACCTGGCTGCAATGCCTCTAACTCGATTTCCCCTAAACCTGCTAGGGGGCCCGAGTTCATCCATCTGAGGTCATTCGAGATTTTCATTACTGAAACCGCAAGCGTTTTTAATTGTCCAGATAAAGCAACAATAGTATCTTGGGTCGCGATATGCGTAAAAAAATTGTCACTCGATTGAAAATTATGGCCTATTACACTACTAATTTCTTCACAAAATTTTGCAGAAAAATCAGGATGCGCATTGATTCCTGTTCCAACAGCTGTGCCTCCCTGTGCAAGCGTACTTAACTTTGGAATTATCGACTCGATCAGGGATATGTCCTGATCAATTTGAGTAGCCCAAGCAGAGAGGCATTGATCAAATCGAATGGGCATTGCATCCATAAGATGAGTTCGACCAGTTTTCACGAAAGTCCTAGTGTCCTCAGCCTTTTGAGATATCGTATCTCTCAAGTGACTCAAAGCTGGCATTAACTTATCTTTAATCTCCGAAATAGAACTTATATGAATACAAGTTGGGATTATATCGTTGCTGCTCTGCCCATAATTGACATGATCATTTGCACTAACCTCCATCCCCAACTTTTTTGACGCTAAGTTTGCTATTACCTCATTCGCATTCATATTGGAACTGGTGCCTGAACCAGTCTGATATACATCAACTGGAAAATGTTCCATGAAATTTTCATCAGCCAATAATTCAGCTGAAGACACTATTATCGCGTCAGAAACTTCACAGGAAACAAGTCCGAGAGACTTGTTGGCACTCGCGGCAGCGGCTTTAGCTTGAATGAGTGCCTCAATAAATGCTTTAGGCATCTTTTTCCCACTAATTGGAAAATTATTAATCGCTCTCTGAGTCTGGGCACCATAGAGAGCTGATTCGAGAACCTCAAGCTCTCCCATACTATCGCGCTCAATTCGAGTTTTCATTGACAAGTCCTAGAAATAATATTGGTTACACAATGGTATCAAAAACAGTGAAACTAAGGTAACTAACTTAATATTTCACATCCATCCTCAGAGCCAATCTCAAGTAACCAATCAATTAGGTAATCTGCGTAACTTCTTCTAACCAAAAGGTTGACTGATAATTTTGAATTTTTCCAAAATATGACTGGCATTTTTGCAAAATTTGTTTGCACACATTGGTTTGATTCTGTGTCTTCTTCCAAATTAAAATCTCTCAAATCACATGTCATACCTTGCTTCAGAATTTTAAGCAGTGATTCTCCCTCAAGGCTTAACTCACAATATCCATCAGTAACATCACTTAAAGCGATATCATTAGAAACATTGTCTTTAAAGTAGGCCGCTATTTCTCTAGGATCATTATTTGTAGAAAGAAGCCATTCATGTGGTCCCAACCAAAAAACCTGACCAAAAGAAAAATTAAAGTAATGACACTGTCCTTCAATATCAAAAGATGATGGCTTTTCTGGACTTTTAAATAATGCTTCAGCACTTAAATGACTCTGAATATTTATTTTGTTTGAACCTGAAATTTCTCTTACGTTTATCCCAACTTGCGAAACACTATTCAATCGTTTTATCTCTCCTTTACGATTTTTAATTGCTGAAATTGATTCAGTGGATTCATACATTCGAACGTTCTCCCTTCGAATCATAGAAAACTGGGCTCACTATCTTTAGATCAACAAAAGAACCATCAGCTTGCGGGGAGAACACAGTCTCACCAAGGCGCTGATGGCCATTTTCGACTACCGCTAGGGCAATTGGGTATCCTAAACTCCCATGCGCATAACTAGAGGTAACATGACCCTCCATTTTCATGGGAAATTTTTTTTTCTTTGAGGTAACAATTTGAGAACCCTCGGGAACATGAGTTTTACTATCATTAGACAGTAATCCAACAAATTGTTTTCGGTCACTCCGCAAAAGATCACTTCTATGCAAAGATCTCTCTCCTAGAAAGCTAAATTTTTTGCCCTCTTTAACAATCCAGCTTAAACCCATATCCGACGGTGACATAGAGCCGTCCGTATCTTGGCCAACAATAATAAAACCCTTTTCGGCTCTGAGAACATGCATGGCCTCAGTGCCGTATGGCGTAATACCAAATTCATCGCCCGCATCAATTAATTTACTCCAAATATAGAGTCCATAACGCGAGGGCACATTGATCTCAAAGGATAATTCTCCTGTGAAGCTGATCCTAAAAATTCTGGCTTCTATGCCCGCCACCGTTCCGTGCTTCAGATGCATAAATTTGAAATTATCATCACTAAAATCAATATCACGACATATCTTTGAAATCACTTTTCTTGATTCCGGGCCAGAAATTGTTGCAGTGGCCCAGACATCAGTTACAGAGGTTAGAAATACCTCTAATTCTGGCCATTCCGTCTGTTTCCACATTTCTAGCCAGGATAGAACATTTGCAGCACCGCCCGTCGTTGTGTGGATTAGATAGTGATTCTTGTCAATACACGCACAAACTCCATCGTCAAAAATCATTCCATCCTCTTTCAGCATTAGTCCATAACGACATCTACCAGGAGTGAGAGAGGTAAAATCATTTGTATAAACTCGATTAAGAAATTCTAGGGCGTCTTTTCCCTTCACATCTATTTTACCAAGCGTGCTAGCATCTAATATTCCAACTTTATTTCTCACAGCAAGACACTCTCGAGCAACTGCTTGCTCCATACCCTCAGACACCTTTGGAAAATACCAAGGTCGCCTCCATTGCCCGACATTCTCAAATTCTTTGGTGTGTTTCTTGTGCCATTCGTGCATCGGTGTGTATCTAATAGGATCAAATAGTACCTTCACATCTCTCCCTGCAATTGCACCAAAAGTGGTAGGTGTATAAGCCGGCCTAAACATAGTTGTTCCAGTTTCCTCTATACTTTTATTGAGAGCATTGGCAAGTATGGCCATACCATTAACATTTCCAAGCTTTCCCTGATCTGTTCCAAAACCCAATGCAGTGTATCTTTTCACATGCTCAACTGACTCAAAACCCTCTTTGGCGGCCAACTCAATACTCCCAGCCGTAACATCAAGCTGTTGATCTACGAATTGTTTGAGTCCTTTGATAGAGGGTTTTTGATGAGGAATACAGAAAATCGGTTGGGTTGGGTGCTCATTCTCAGACTTATCTAGGGCAATTTTTTCTTTTGGTTTTCCCTTACCAAAGCCTAAATTCTTGCTCATGAGCGCTCCAGCTTCACTGCCCTCCTGGATACAATCAATCAGATTAAAAGAGCCATTACATGCTCCGATAGATACTTGTGTTTCATTTGTTTTACCCGGTGTAAAACTAATGATATTCCTATTCCAAACCGGTTTCACACCAGTTTGAGAATTCAAGTGGACAGCCGCGCTCCATCCTCCTGAGGTTGCAATAACATCGCAAACTATCTCAGTAGATCCACCGATTAGTTCACTACCATTAGCGCTTAAAGGAGATATCAAAGCCGCCTGAACTCTCTTCTTACCCTTCGCCTCTGTCACACCGTGTCCATAAATTATTTTTATCCCCAGAGCCTTTGCTTGATTTATAAGTTCAGACTTAACTGCTCTGCGAGTATCAACAATCGTAATCCGATTATTACCTTCAGATTTCCAGTCGATAGCTGTTTTATAGGCATAATCATTATTGGTACACAACACTAAACTTGCACCAGGAAGCACTTTATACCTATTAATATAGGCTGAGACCGAGGATGCGATCATAACTCCTGGAATATCGTTATTAGCAAAAACCAATGGTCTTTCAAAAGCTCCTGTCGCTAAAATAACTCTTTTAGCCCTGACTCTATGAAGTTTTTGACGCGGACCAGATTTCGATGTAACAGAAATGTGGTCATTACAACGCTCAATCATTGTTAAAAAGTTATGATCATAATATCCGAAGACGGTACACCGATTTATTACCGTCACATTCTTTAAACTGGAAATTTTATTTTCCAATAACTTAGCCCAATTGAAGCCACTTTTCCCCTCAAGGGAGTGATTCGAGTACAGAAGAGAACCACCCATCTCAGACTGGTCATCAGCTATAATTACGTCTGCTCCAGAGAGCCCTGCCTCCAGAGCAGCAATCATTCCAGAGGGACCAGATCCAACTACCAATATGTCACAATGATGATTCTCTTTATCATAATAATCAGGATCACTATCTACGGGCACCTTCCCTAACCCCGCAGCCTTTCTAATATACTTTTCATAAAGCATCCAAAATCTACCAGGATACATAAATGTCTTGTAGTAAAAACCTGGAGGCATTAATTTCTCAAAAACTCCAACTAAACTCATGAAATCAAAGTTGACAGTTGGCCATCCATTCACACTTTTTGCCTCGAGCCCCTCATAAAGCTCTACTTGTGTTGCTTTGAGATTTGGGACTGTACCTGCACCAGATCCCACTTGCACAATTGCGTTAGGTTCCTCTGACCAATGACCAACAATACCTCTGGGTCTTGAAAACTTAAAACTCCTGCCAACAACATCGACTTTATTGGCAATTAATGCGGAAGCGAGTGTGTCTCCTTTATAGCCCCTATACTTTTTACTATTAAACTTGAAATTAATGACCGTCGACTCTCCAGCAACATTTAAAGGCTCCAATCTGTTTATGTTGCATCCACTCATTTTTTATATTTCTCAATTTTTGGAGATTCAGAAATACAATATGTCTCTTTTATTTCGTATGTGATCATGTCTCTTGCAACATTAAAAAATTGCCTACATCCACTGGAATGATTCCACATCTCATGATGGACATCTGATGGATTTTTTCGAAAGAAAAGATAATTACCCCAGGACTCATCTGATATAGCTAATGGATTCTGAGGTCTTTTAATATGCGCTTCTCCTGCATAAGAAAACTCCTCCTCATCTCTGTACTGTTTACAATATGGGCAATATATCAATAACATAGTCTTTAGGCCTCTTTCAAAATCAGTGCGCTACTCCGGCCGCTCCATGCTCATCGATTAAAGCGCCAGTGTAAAATCGCTCGATACTAAATGGAGCCGCAAGTTTGTGCGGTGTGCCATTCGCTACAGTATCAGCAAAAACATATCCAGATCCGGGAGTTGCTTTGAAGCCACCAGTTCCCCAACCGCAATTCATGTAAAGATTTTTTATAGGCGTCAAACCAATAATTGGACATGCGTCTGGTGTTGTATCCACTACTCCACCCCATTGTCTGTTCATTTGGACTCTGCTAAAGGAGGGGAATAATTCACATATTGCTTGAAGCGTGTGCTCAATAATATGGAAAGAACCCCTCTGACCATATCCATTGTAACTATCAACACCTGCACCGATGACTAAATCTCCTTTATTTGATTGACTTACATATCCATGGACCGCATTAGACATAACAACGGTGTCCAAACACGGTTTTAAAGGTTCTGATACAAGCGCCTGTAGAGGCCTACTCTCAATAGGTAATTTAAAACCTGCCATTGACGCTAGCACTCCTGAATTGCCAGCAACTACACAAGCGACCTTTTTTGCAAATATCTCTCCATAATTGGTTTGTACGCTTTTAATTTTACCTTCTGAACAATTGATACCGGTGACTGGAGTATGTTGCAAGATATCAACACCCAATGCGTCAGCGGCTCTCGCATATCCCCATGCCACTGCATCATGACGGGCAGTGCCTCCTCTCGGCTGATAAGATGCACCAAGGATGGGATAGCGAACATCTTTTGATATATTTATCAATGGAGCAATCTTCTTAATATCATCTGGGAAAACAACATGGCCATCAATACCATTCAATCTATTGGCATTCACTCGCCTCTCAATGTCCCTCATGTCTTGGAGGCTGTGACCTAGATTTAGCACGCCTCTTTGACTAAACATTACGTTATAGTTTAAATCTCGACTTAATCCTTCCCAAAGCTTCAAGGACAATTCATAAAGCTGTGCCGCTTCATCCCAGAGATAATTAGAGCGTATGATCGTTGTATTTCGTGCTGTATTCCCACCGCCCAAAAATCCCTTCTCCAGGACAGCAATATTCTTGATACCATGATTTTTAGCAAGATAGTATGCTGTTGCGAGACCATGACCACCGCCACCGACCACAACAACATCATAACTCTTCTTTGGACTTACTGATCTCCAAACCCTTTTCCAATTTTCATGATGAGAAAAAGAATGCTTGAGCAACTTGAATGCAGAGTATTTCTCCATGATTTATCTTACCGCAATCTCTTTCATTTACATTTTTCCGTTTATTATTTCAGAATTACTTAATCAGAATAATAATCAGCATTTAAGGCCTTTAATTCAGTTTTTCTGCGTTCATTGCTAGGCGGCCTTCCAAAGAAGTCGCTATAACATTTACTAAAGTGAGGAGCAGTCGTAAAACCACAACTTATAGCAACATCAATAACAGGTACAGATGTTTGCAATAGCAGAAGCCTCGCACGGGACAGCCGAAGCTCCAAATAATAACGAGATGGAGTGCAATTAAGATTCTTTTTGAATAATCGTTCCAGCTGGCGTCGGGATATTCCAACATAATCCGCCACTTCGTGTAATGTCAAAGGTTCTTCTAAATTACTCTCCATTAAGTCCACTGCATCAACTAATTTAGGCTGGCTTGATCCAATAAGATATTTTAGTGGAGTTCTTTGTGTGTCATTTTCTGTTCGAACCCTATCACATGTAAACTGTTCAGATATTTGCTGAACTAACTGATGACCATGGATTGTCGCAACTAAATTTAAGAATAAATCAATTGAGCTTATCCCTCCCGAGCATGTGTATCTGTCACGATCAATTACAAAGAGTCCCGAAGATATATCTAATAACGGGTATTCCTCCCGAAAAGAAGCTATATTCTCCCAATGGATAGTGCATTTATATCCATCTAGCAGACCTGCTGATGCTAAGGCATAACTGCCAGTGCATAGTCCACCCATTGGTATTTTTCTTTTCGAGCATTTTTTCAAACCCTCAATTAATTCTTTTGTGCAATGGTCTTTTACAGAATAACCACCACAAACCATAAGAATATTTGCATTTTTAGTATCATCAATACTTCCCTCAATTGCGAGTTCAAGATCAGCACTTGATTTAACTGACTCTCCATCAAGACTATGAAGACTCCATGAGTATAAATTTCTACCACTAAGTCTATTCGCCATACGGAGGATACCCACTGCATTAGAAAATGTACTTAACGTATATTCTGGCATCATCAAGAAAGAAAAATGCATTGGAGGTGCTGTATTCATAATTTAAAACCTGTTTAAGACCACTTTGATCACTACGAATTAATTTCTCCTACCACGCGTCCTGCTCAATTTTTTTATAACTTTTTCAGCGGGACGATCTACGAAATCAAATAGCAAAGGAAAACTGTCCACTTTGTTTGGAAAGGCCATTGCATCAACAAAATGCTCCTGAAATTTTTCTGCAGTAGCAGTTTCTATTTTTTCAATTTTTAAAACGACATCCTCTATTGTTTTACGATCATTCTGATTTAACAAAGCAATGCGCGCGCCTGTTTCGGCCGCGTTACCAATCGATAATACATTTTTTAAATCGCAGTCTGGAATTAAGCCAAGAATCATTGCATGCTTTACACTGATATGACTTCCAAATGCGCCTGCCAGTTTAATTTTATCAAGAGTCGTAATATTCATTTTCTCCATCAGTAACTTTATACCCGCGTAAAGTGCCGCCTTAGCGAGTTGAATTTGACGAATATCATTTTGAGTAATTACTATCCTTCGCTTGTCACCATTTTCTTCATCAAGGTTACATAAAACATACGAAAAAGTTCTTCCATCTGCAATGACTGATGAGTGATGCTGAGCGAGATTCCCATCTATTACTCCATCTGATGTCAAAACTCCCTTCAAATACATCTCGGCAATCACCTCTATTATCCCCGATCCACATATCCCATTTACGCCAAAGGAACTTATACTTTCGGCAAATTTTTCATCGTTACTCCAGTAATCGGAACCAATAACTTTAAATCGAGATTTTAGAGATATTGGATCAATTTCAACTCTTTCAATTGCTCCTGCTGTTGCCCTTTGTCCACAAGAAATTTGAGCTCCCTCAAAGGCGGGACCTGTAGGACTTGAACATGCTAATAATCTTTTGTTATTACCAAGCACAATTTCTGCATTGGTTCCAATATCAACCAGTAATGTTATTTGCTCACTCTCAAAGGGTTTTTCTGACAGAACAACGCCCGACGTATCTGCTCCCACATGACCTGCAATGCATGGTAAGACATAAATCTTACCTCCGTCATTTATATCAATACCAAATGTCTTGGCAGATGTGCTGACCGCGCTATCAACTGCTAATGAGAAAGGAGCACCGCCGAGCTCAGAAGGATCAATGCCAAGGAATATATGATGCATAACAGGATTTGCAACTAGCGAAAGTTCTAAAATATTGTCTTTAGACAAGTTCACTTTGCCTACCAACTCATCGAGAAGATTGTTGATTGCAACTCGTATCGCTCTTGTCATTTCATGAGCTCCGTTAGAGTTCATCATCGCAAATGAGACACGACTCATTAAATCCTCACCGAATCTAATTTGAGGATTCATAGCGCTTGCACTCGACAGAAGATGCCCAGTTGATAAGTCACTTAAGCAAGCTGCAATTGTAGTAGATCCAACATCCAATGAGACGCCAAACGCCTTATCATGAAAACCTGGCCAAATCGTTATAAGTTCGCGCTCACCAAAAACTGCAACAGTGACCTTCCGATCACCCAATTTTAAAATTTTTTGTAGCTTTGGTAGCAAATTAAAATCATATTTTATTCTTGATAAATTCCACTGAGTTTTCAACGCATCGAGCAGATGCTTCATATCACTCTTTGGGATATCTATATCTGGGCTATCAAGTTCAACATAATGAAAACGAATTGATGCATTAATTTCGATTATTTTTGTGTCAGCCTCCTTTCGAATTATCTGTTTGTGGACCTGGCTCGTTGAGGGCACATCTATAACGCAATCACCGAGAACCTTGGTCTGGCAACTCAACCTATAATCTTGCTCGACTAATCTTAAGAGGTTCTTTTTATTATTTTCAACATCATTGCGGCCAGATAAGTTTGTATGAAAGGAGTCAATCTGCTGCTTCAAAAATTTTCCCTCAGCACATCTAATTTGACATTTACAACATATTCCCCGGCCACCACAAACAGAGTCTATATCAACTCCTAAACTTCTGGCCGCATCTAAAAGCACGGTACCTTTTGGAAAAGTTCCTCTTTGTCCTGAAGGATTAAATAGAAGTTTAACTTCATCTTTATTCATGTACTTCTCAAAATAGTTTTAGCTAACGAGATCGACGTCGACTTTTACGCCGTTCCCTTGATCCCTCTGCAACGGGCTCTCTATATGCATTTATCCAATTATTACAATCTGGATCATTACCTAACATCACATCACCACCCCGAACCGCTTGCATGATCTCACTATGCAGCGGGCTTGTAATCGCTGAGGTCAGACCAAATGCCATTGCCATTGTAATAAAAGCACCATTGATACCATTTCGATTAGGTAATCCAAAACTCACATTCGAGGCTCCACATGTTGTATTTACCTTTAGCTCATCTCGTAATCTTTTGACGATACTGAATACCTGTTTACCTGCTGTTCTAACAGCTCCAATGGGCATAACCAATGGATCAACGACCACATCACTATAATGAATTCCATAGTCTGCAGCTCTTTCAACAATTTTTTTCGCAACAGAAAATCTCACATCAGGATCTTCAGATATACCTGTTTCATCATTTGATATGGCCACCACTGCTGCGTCATGCTTCTTTACAAGAGGCAAAACTCGTTCGAGAACCTCATCTTCGCCTGTAACAGAATTTACGAGTGCCTTCCCTTTATAAACAGATAATCCAACTTCGAGTGCTTCAACTATTGACGAATCAATACTGAGCGGTACATCAGTTAGCTTTTGAATCAGCTCTATTATTTCACCCAAGATTCTTGGCTCATCAGCTAGGGGTATCCCTGCATTAACATCTAACATTTGAGCTCCTGCCTTTACCTGAGCTAACGCATCGCTCTCAACTCTGGAGTAGTCGCCCCCCTTCATCTCCTCAGCTAAAATTTTTCTCCCAGTCGGATTGATACGCTCGCCAATAATCACAAATGGTTTATCAAAACCGATCGTAATTGACTTTGTCTCAGAGGAGATCGTTGTTAGGGTCATAAAATAATCCTTTTACTAATCCAAAGAAATTTAATGGACGATGAAATCACCATTCGCTACAGAAAAATTTCCATCTTGTATTTGGTAAAGCCAGTCAATAGATTTTTTTAACCCACCTAAAGGATATAAATGACATTTGTTTATCAAACAATCGCTATCCACGGTTAGTCCAGACACAATATCAAAGATTAACTTACTCGGATTCGACGATGGAGCATTAATGAACTTACCTAGAGAAGTATTGCTAAGACTCATTTTAAAAAGATCGATTGGATTTTTCTTTAAGAATCTTACAGAGGGACCAACACCGCATTGTCTAGCATGCCGCATTAACGTGGGTATTGTTGCAAGGCCGGGGATCCCTACGTGAATCGGAAGTTTATTACCTTGACTTCGAATTGCTTTTTCCCATTTAAATAAAGGTTCAGCCTCAAACAAAAATTGAGTTGCCAAATACAAATCTGTATCTGTGTGGTAACTAAAATCATTCTTCTCCTTAATAGCCTGAGCGCAC
>CACJVE010000029.1 GCA_902596775.1 uncultured SAR92 cluster bacterium | reverse complement strand
TAACATTGCAGAAACCATTATTGATAAAAGGAGAACCTGGAACAGGCAAAACTCTCCTTGCAGAGGAGGTTGCAAAATCTTTAAAGAAAAGACTCATTTCTTGGCATATAAAGTCGACGACTAAAGCACAGCAAGGATTATACGAGTATGATGCAGTCTCTCGACTTAGGGATTCCCAGTTGGGAGATAACAAGGTTCATGAGATAAAAAACTACATTGATAAAGGGAAGCTTTGGGAGGCTTTCACAACAGATGAACAGGTGGTTCTGTTAATTGATGAGATAGATAAAGCTGACATAGAGTTTCCAAATGACCTTCTTTTAGAATTGGATAGGATGGAGTTTTTTGTTTACGAAACCGGTGAGACTATTAAAGCTATCCAGCGGCCAATCGTAATTATTACTAGCAATAACGAAAAAGAATTGCCTGATGCTTTTCTCAGAAGATGTTTTTTCCATTATATTAACTTTCCGGACCGAGTTACTATGCAAAAAATAATCAATGTTCATTTTCCAAAAATTAAGAAGAAGTTAGTAGATGATGCCATGGATATATTTTTTGATGTTAGGAAAATACCAGGACTTAAAAAGAAGCCCTCGACAAGTGAGCTTGTTGATTGGTTGAAGTTAATTATGTCTGACGATATCCCAGAGGATATTTTGACAAATCGAGATCCAACTAAAGCAATCCCTCCGCTCTACGGTGCTCTTTTGAAAAACGAGCAGGATGTCCATTTGCTTGAGAGACTAGCGTTTATGACAAGAAGAGAGCAAAGATAAGGCTATGTTAATCAATTTTTTTTATACCTTAAAGAAAGCAAGAGTGCCTGTTTCAATCAAGGAGCTCTTGGATTTAATGGGTGCAATGGAGCATAACCTTGCCTTTGGCTCGGTAGATGACTTTTATTTACTATCAAGAACTTGCTTGATTAAGGATGAAAAATTTTATGACAGGTTCGATAAAGCTTTCGGAGCATACTTTAAAAACTTAGAGAATATTGATGGTGTAATTGAAGCTCTTCTCCCAGAAGACTGGCTGAGAAAAGAATTTGAGAAGAATTTCACAGACGAAGAGAAAGCAAAGGTTGAGAGTCTTGGTGGATTAGAAAAAATAATTGAAGAATTTAAGAAGCGTCTTGAAGAGCAAAAGGGCAGACATCAGGGCGGCAATAAGTGGATAGGCACAAATGGGACCTCACCCTTTGGTCATGGAGGATATAATCCAGAAGGCATTCGGATAGGGGGGCCAGGTGGAAAAGGCTCTGCAATAAAAGTTTGGGATAAAAGACAATTTCAGGACTTGGATGACTCAGTTCAAATCGGTACTCGCAATATAAAAATTGCCTTGAGGCGACTTCGCAAATTCGCAAGAGAAGGAGCCGCAGATCAGTTAGATTTAGATGATACAATTCGAAGTACGGCAAGAAATGCTGGGTTACTTGATATTAAGCTTGTCCCAGAAAGACACAATGCTGTAAAAGTATTGATATTTTTTGATGTTGGAGGTTCCATGGACCCTTATGTGAGGCTGTGTGAGGAGCTTTTTTCTGCAGCTAAAACTGAGTTTAAGCATCTAGAGTATTTTTACTTCCACAATTGTCTCTATGATTATGTTTGGAAAAATAATCGTCGAAGGAACGAAGAAAAAATTTCTACCAATGAGATAATCAATAAATATTCAACGGACTATAAAGTTATTTTCGTTGGTGATGCATCGATGGCTCCATATGAGATCACTAGTTCTGGTGGAAGTATTGAATACAATAACGATGAGTCAGGTGCAGTTTGGATGCAACGTATGGTCTCTAATTATGACAAATTGATATGGGTAAATCCGGTTCAAGAAAAATATTGGGACTATACTCCATCAATTCTCATGCTTAAGGAGATTTCTGAAGATAATATGTTTCCACTAACGTTAAAGGGGCTTGAATCAGGTATGAGCAAGCTTTCAAGATAGAGTTATTTACAAGGATATACCGTGTTAGTTACTGAGGCCGTAAAGAGAGGGCGACAAAAAATAGGTGTAGCACAAAACCCCCCATCATTGATGGCTAATTCGGTATTACAACTTTGGACAAACACTGTTTCTGATTCTGCTAGTGCCCCAGCATACACTTGCTTAGGGCAAACATTGAGCTATGGTGAAACCGATCAATTGGCGCGAAGAGTAGCCACTTATTTTCAGAAAAAGTTAAATTTAAAACCAGGTGACCGCATCGCAGTTCAGCTTCCGAATATCATTCAATATCCTGTAGTGGTTATTGCAGCCTTGAAATTAGGCTTGATAATTGTAAACGTGAATCCGATGTATTCGACCAGAGAAATAATACATCAGTTCAATGATGCAGATGTGAAGACGGTCGTTGTATTAGATCAATTTTACGAGACTGTAAAGAAAGCTGCACCTGAAACTAATCTTGAAAACATTATAGTGACTCGCCCAATTGATCTACTTCCTGGCACCAAACAACAAGCATTAAAATTATTGATGCGAGTATCTGGAAAACGAAAACCGATCAGTGATAAAAATGTTATCTGGTTTAAAAGTCTGCTTAAAATTGGAGCCAGTTATAGCACTTACAGATCATCTATTGACGACGTCTTCGCATTGCAATATACGGGTGGTACAACTGGAGTTTCCAAAGGAGTAAAGTTAACACAGAAGAGTCTGTTGGCAAATGTCGCTCAATGTTTAGATGTAATAAAGATTAATAATGATTTTCTCCACTGCAGTACAACAATTTCACCCCTGCCTCTATATCACATATACGCATATGCTCTTTGCTTTGGCATTCTCCCAGCTATCAGGGGTCATTCAGTTTTGATTCCCAATCCCAGGGATACAGTTTCTTTTGTCAAGACCATTAAAAAAGTCAAATTTGATATTTTTTGTGGTTTGAATTCATTATTTGTTTCGTTATTGGAGAGCGCAGATTTCAAAAAATTGGACTTTTCGAATCTTAAGTTAACATTATCGGGTGGTATGGCGCTTATGCCGGTTGTTGCTGAAGAATGGTCTAAACTTACCGGATGCAAGATCAGCGAGGGATACGGCATGACTGAGGCCTCACCGGTGATATCTATGAACCCGTCGGGGTTTCAAAAGCTTGGTTCAGCGGGAATTCCATTGGCAGGAACAGAGGTAAAGGTAATTGATGATACAGGAGCTTTTAAGCCAGTTGATCAAGCTGGAGAGCTTTGCATAAAAGGACCTCAAATGATGGATGGATATTGGAATGATGATGAGAAAACATCTAATACAATAATTGATGGCTGGTTGCATACAGGGGATATTGTGACCGTAGATAAAGAAGGTTATGTGACTATAGTTGATAGGCTGAAGGATATGATAATTGTATCTGGATTTAATGTTTATCCCACTGAACTGGAGCAAACATTAACCTTACACGAAAAGGTTGCTCAATGTGCAGCCATCGGGGTCGAAGACAAAAAGTCAGGTGAAGTGGTTAAGATGTTTGTGATAAGATCTGATGAATCTTTAAGCGAAGATGATGTGAGGCAATTTTGTAAGGAAAATATGGCACCTTATAAAGTGCCAAAGCATATTGAATTCCGTGATAGTTTACCGATGTCTAACGTTGGCAAAGTCCTGAGGAAAGAACTTGCATAACCCTCAGGCCAATGCTAGCTAGTCGGGCAACCCTTCTTCTATATTCTGTATAGAACACATAAAAGTCCAACCGTAGTAAGAACAACCGTATAGGGTAGTGCCATTACTACCATTCGCATATAAGACAAGCGAATGAGTGGCGCTAACGCAGAGGTAAGTAGAAAAAGAAATGCTGCCTGTCCATTCGGTGTTGCGACACTTGGTAAGTTGGTTCCCGTGTTAATTGAGACTACTAACTTATCGAAATGCTCGCGTGAAATTAAGCCAGAGTCAAATACACTTTTTATTTCATTGATATAAACAGTTGCCACGAAAACATTGTCGCTGATGGCTGATAGCAATCCGTTGGCTAGAAAAAACATTCCTGGTTGAATGCTCTCATCTTTTGACAATACCCACTCAATGACAGGTGAAAACAAATGTTGTTGATGAATCACTGCAACTATTGCAAAGAAGACAACAAGTAATGCTGTGAAGGGCAATGCTTCTTCGAAAGCATGGCCAAGTTTGTGCTCTTCAGTAACGCCATTAAACGCGGTGAGTAAGATAATAATCATCAATCCTACGAGTCCTACGGCGGCCCAGTGGAATGCCAGACCCATTATTAATACCAGCGCGACAACCACCTGCACAACAAGTGAAGCCACATCCGATAGAGTTCTCTTTGAAGACTGGTAGTCGCTCGATGCCTGAAGAACATCTCTTACTTTTTCAGGAAGGGAAGCACCGTATCCGAATATTTTAAGCTTCTCTAAAGCAAGACAAGAAATAAGACCACATACCAAAACCGGCATTGTCACAGGCGACATACGTATAAAAAACTCAATAAAATCCCATCCGGCTCTCTCTGCAATTAGGAGATTTTGTGGCTCTCCCACGGTAGTGCAAACTCCTCCTAAGGCAGTTCCAACTGCACCATGCATTATAAGACTTCGAAGAAATGATCTGAATTGTTCTAAATCCTCCACATTCTCAGATTTAATTGATTCATCCGCTGTATGGTTATGACCCTCATCAGAAAAGTCTTTCCCAGACGCTACTTTGTGGTAAACCGAGAAGAAGCCAACGGATATAGTTATTAATACTGCAGTGACAGTTAAAGCATCAAGAAAAGCAGAGAGAAAGGCAGCAGCAAAGCTGAACAAAAATGATAGCAATAGTTTTGAGCGGACAGTGAGAAGAATTTTTGTGAAGACAAATAGCAACATATCTCTCATGAAGTAAATGCCAGCAACCATGAACATAAGAAGTAGAATTACTTGAAGATTTGCCTCTACTTCAGTATACACAGCCTCTGGTGAAGCCATTCCAAGAGCTATCGCCTCAATCGCAAGCAATCCACCCGGCTGGAGTGGATAGCATTTTAAAGCCATCGCAAGTGTGAAAATGAATTCAAGAATTAGTACCCATCCTGCGACAACTGGGCCAGCAACTCCTAAAATAACAGGGTTGATAACAAGGAAGAACAAAAGTAGTTTTTTATACCATCCCGGAGAATCTCCAAGGAAATTATCAGTGAATGCTTTTGTGAGTGATGATGTCATAATTTTTCCGTACTTTAACTTAAATTAAAAACACTTTTAGTTTACCGCTTTTTATGCGGGAGAGAAGGTATAATTACGATTTATTTGAAAATTTTATGTAATGAGTAATCTTCTCTTAAACGATTTCCATGCAAGTTCAGATTATATTGGATCAGAAAAAAAATGGATTTTTTTGGTATTTAAAGGTTCGGTTATTCTCAGGAATAATTATTTCAAAGACGATTGGCTCGCGTTCGATTGCTCTTCAGCGGAATTATTTGCTGATGTTTGTAAGACAAAATTGTGTATTGGACAGTTTAAGGGTATCGATTGTGAAGTTTGGGCTTTAACTGATAATAAGTTGGGTCTAAAGGAATTCGTATCAGTTGAACTTCGCGACCTACTCGTCACTTTAGATGAGATTTCTTTCGCGATGATATGTAGATCGGTTCAATTAGTTACTTGGCATGAGTCGAATATATTCTGTGGTCGTTGCGGAGAAAAAAACTCAATGTCAACCAATGAGCATTGTTTTGTTTGTAAGAGATGTAATCTTTCGTTTTATCCAAAGATCTCGCCTTGCATAATCGTAGCGATCATTAGTGGTGACAAATGTTTGTTAGCGAGGCAGTCAAGCTGGCCCGCTGGGCGTTACAGTGCTCTTGCTGGATTTATCGAATCGGGAGAGACTGCTGAGCAAGCCGTCAATCGCGAAGTAATGGAAGAAGTGGGGATTGAAATAACCAACCTAACTTATTTTGGAAGTCAAAGTTGGCCATTTCCTGGGCAATTAATGCTAGGATATATTGGAGAAGCTAAAGACAAAAATTTAAGAGTCAATGAGCTAGAGATAGCAGAGGCTAAGTGGTTTAAATTTGATGAATTGCCGATGGGAATACCTCCATCCACTATTATGTCTGGAAGATTGATCGAGCGAGCAGTTTTTACCATCAGAAATAAAGTGATATGAGTATATTTTTATTGAACGTATAGGAAAATGGAATGGATTTCTTAATTGAATATGGAATGTTTCTGGCGAAAGCTCTGACGATAATTATTTCTATAGGATTGGTCTTATCAATGGTTGTCTCGACAAGTCAAAAAACTAATCGCGGAGACGATAATGGTGAGATTGAAATATTGCCTCTAAATATAGACTTTGAAAAAACAAAAAATAAGCTTCGAATAGCCACGGTTGAAGAATCAGAGAAAAAGATAGAGCGAAAAAAAATAAAAAAAGAATCTAAAAATAAAAATGCCTTGAATCTTAAGAGCAAAAGAAGGGTCTATGTTGTAAATTTTGAAGGTAATATAGCTGCCTCTGCTGTCGACAATCTTAGAGAGGAAATAACAGCAATTCTTTCGGTCGCAAATAGAAAAGACGAGATAGTTGTCAAGCTAGAGAGTAGTGGTGGAATGGTTCATAGTTATGGTCTCGCAAGTAGTCAATTAGATCGAATTAAAAAGGCAAAATTAAAGCTTACGATATGTGTTGATAAAGTGGCAGCTAGCGGCGGATATATGATGGCATGTGTAGGCGACAAGATAATAGCGGCTCCATTTGCGATAGTGGGTTCGATAGGTGTCGTAGCACAAATGCCAAATTTCAATAAATTACTAAAGAAACATGATATTGACTTCGAACTCCTTACTGCGGGAGAGCACAAAAGAACACTGACATTGTTTGGAAAAAATACAGATAAAGGAAGGGAAAAGTTTATTGAAGAATTAAATGAAACTCATGAATTATTTAAGGAATATGTCTCAAAAAGGCGGCCAAATGTCGATATAAACAAGATTGCCTCAGGTGAGATTTGGTTCGGTTCTAGAGCGAAGGAGCTGTCTCTGGTTGACGAAATATCAACAAGTGATGAGTATATATGCTCGTGTTTTAATTCAGCCAAGGTATTTGAAATTAAATTTGTCCGCAAACAGAAATTATTACAGCGTGTTGGAGGTTCAGTAGAAGCTTCAATTACGCGAATAGCTGACAAGCTTTGGTCACGTTTTACAAATCCAAATAACAATTTTTAAAGTGAAGAATAGCATTTATTGGTTATCTTGTGCTATCAAGTTGACAAATGGGAGATGACATATGAGTGAAGAAAATAATCCGAAAGAGAGTTCTAACTCAAAAGTAGATGCTTTGGCTGCCGTGGCTGTTTTGATGATAATAGTGGTAACTGTTGTTTTTTGGTTGTCAGAGTTTTGATTAATCTAAGTAGTAATGTCACAGTCTAAATTACATCAAGCATCCACTATTAATAGTTCTCCTCGAAAACTAGTGCAGAATCATTTGGCTGCTATGGAATATGAACAACTGCGGTCAGGTAACCGAAATGTTGAATTAACTTTAAAAATAGAAGAATCCTTAGTTAAAAATGATGCTGTATTGATAGCTCACTATTATACCGATCCAGAAATACAGGCTCTTGCCGAAAAGACTGGTGGAATTGTCTCAGACTCTCTAGAGATGGCTAAATTTGGCGCAACTCACAAAGCTAAAAATCTGATAGTCGCTGGCGTTCATTTTATGGGAGAGACTGCCAAAATTCTGACGCCAGAAAAAGAAGTTTTTATGCCCTCGACAGATGCAACCTGTTCATTAGATATTGGTTGTCCTCCAGATCAATTCTCTGCGTTTTGCGATCAGCATCCTGATAGAACAATTGTCGTTTACGCAAATACCTCGGCTGCAGTAAAGGCTCGTGCAGACTGGGTAGTTACCTCAAGTATAGCGCTTGATGTTATTTCTCATTTAGATTCGTTGGGCGAGAAGATCTTATGGGCACCTGACAAATATCTTGGATCTTATGTTCAGAAAAATACAGGTGCTGATATGGTGATATGGGATGGTAGCTGCATTGTTCATGAGGAGTTTAAAGCTAAGGGTATACTTGATTTAAAAAACGTTTATCCAGATGCTGCAGTTCTGGTTCATCCTGAATCTCCTGAGTCGGTTATAGAGATCGCTGACCATGTAGGGTCAACATCACAAATAATAAAAGCAGCTACCGAGCTGCCGAATAGCAGTTTTATTGTAGCAACGGATCAAGGTATCTTTTATAAACTCAACCAGTTAATCCCAGATAAACATTTTTATATTGCTCCAACTGCGGGATCGGGCGCGACTTGCAGGAGCTGTGCCAACTGTCCTTGGATGGCAATGAATAATCTGGAGAATTTATTGGCGTGTATTGAGTCTAGAGACAATGAAATTATTATAGATCACCAGATTGCATCTCAAGCAAAAGTTTCTCTTGATCGAATGTTGAATTTTAAAAAATAAAGACACTCCTACATTTTTTCGGCATTTTCGCGCATTTTTTCAACATCTGTTAATCTTTGACGAACAACAGCTGCTGTTTTGAAATCAGCTCCCGAAATTGTCTTCGCAGTAGCAAGTTGTTCTTCAGCATTGTCAAATGCACCAACCCGGATAAAATATTCAGCTCTTGCTAGGTGAACATTTAGTATGTTTCCAGCTAAACCCTCGATTTCCGCTAACTGGTACCAATAAAATGGTTCGTTAGGTCTATCGATGACTAATTTTCGAAAATCAAACGCAGCATTCTGATATTGCTCGGTTTCCCAAAACGCCTCTGCTCTTAATGATAACAGGGCAACATTGTTAGGATACTTTTTTAAAGCGTTTTTAATTTTATCAAATGCAACTGTAATTCTGGATGCATTGAGATCTAACTCTATGTCGGAGTAAACAAGAGCAATTTTTTCCGACCTTGCATTCAGTATTTGATCCATTATAAATCTAGCCTCACTATGACGATTTAGTTTGCTTAAGACGAGAGACAATCCGTATTGCGCACCAATGGATTTATCTCTGCTAGTCTTAATTGCATTTCGATACAAGCGTTCTAAATTTGTTAAATCTCTAGAAGTGAGTACTTTGGCTCTAGCTTTTATGATCTGGTATTTCGTTGATTTCGAAAAGAACTTTCGAGGTTCACTGAGCGTCCTTGCTTTCGCATCGGCTAACCGGTTTTCTGTCACTGGGTGGGTTAGCAGAAACTCTGGGGGCCTATCCCCGAAATGACGAACTTGTTTCAGCATTATTTCAAACATTTGAGCAGATGCTCTGGGATCTCGGCCAGCTTTTTTCATTGTATCAAGGCCAACTCGATCAGCTTCTTTTTCATTTGATCTGCTGTATCTTAATTGATTCTCAGCTGAGTATGCTTGCCCAGCTGTGATTGCTGCCATTGCCGCATCGCCACCCACTGTTGAAGCAAGAACCAGGCCCGCAAGCAGACTTGCAAATCCCGTTATTGAGTTGTCTTTACTCTTTTCTATTCTTCTCGCAAAGTGTCTTTGGCTCAAGTGTGCCAATTCATGAGCCATAACTGACGCGAATTGATCCTCAGTTTCAGCATAATCAAAATTAAAGACATATCTTAAATTGATCAATTTTTAACCACTTAAATAATTATAATAAAATCAATTACTTAAATATATGAAATCTAAAAATCAATGACTTACGCTACATATCTAACATCAAATTTAAAAATCAGCGCTATCTGTGGAAAAATAAGCAAAAATCCTAAAACACACATTTACGGAAAATTTTTTTAAAATTACCTATAAACAAAGCCAGCCCGTTTTTTTTCCTTTTTGAACAATGATTTTTTGGAATTCGCCACCAATCTCACACAGTAGTTCTGTAACTTTTGACAGAGTATTATTGTTATCACTTATGTGCCCAACCACTAATACCTTTAGCTCCCGAACATTAACGCGCCTCAAAAATTCAATACTTTCTCGATTACTTAAATGACCATATCCATCAGATATCCTCTTCTTTAATTTATTTGGATATTTACCATGTTGAAGCATTTGGTCATCATAATTAAATTCTAGGAGTAGACCATCCAACGAATCATACATTTCAAGAATGAATGGTGTTATTCGTCCAGTATCTGTCAGAAATCCTAAGCTAACTTTGGTATCTGAAAGTATAAATTGAACAGGTTGTTTTGCATCATGAGGAACCGTGATTGGAAAAATTTCTATGTCGTCAATCTTTATCTTATTCTGGGGAGTTATTTCAATAATCGAAACATTATCGATCTGGATATCTCTTGCTTTTGCAGATCCAAAAGTCAAATAGACTTTTAGACCATAAATTTTAGCAAACGACTCAACACATCCCCAATGATCGGAATGCTCATGTGAAATTAAAACCCCGGCAATATCATGCGCTTTTACTTCTAACTCGGCCAGGTGATCAACGATTTGATTCTGAGATAAGCCACAATCAACCAATAAATATGTGCCTCCAGAATTAACCAACACGCAATTGGCTCGACTTCCACTAGCCAAAATAGAAAATCGCATTAATTATGAAAGATTGGTTCGGAGAGCAGTCAATATTCTAAGAGTGATAGCCCTTTCAAGTTTTCCATTGTTAGAATCAACAACTCTTATCTCTACATGATCATCAACAGTGGAGACAGTAATGTGATATTCTATCTCTAATTCATCCGATTCAGATGATCCTCCAAAAATACGTGAAAAGAATCCAGGTTTTTTACTGCCCTCCTCTTCATAGTTCACAAATATCAGACCTTGTGTCCTATCTCGATCAAGCGTAGTAAAACCACCTCTTTCAGCAGAATAAATAACCGAGGCCCAAGCTCTGTCATATGTTAATTTCATCTCAATATAAGGATTAACATTACTTGAATTAATAATATTTACTTTTGACTCCCCACCAATTTCATTTGCTAACATAGAGACGCTTGCAAAATCTTGTAATGCTGCCAAGTCATTTGCAATCAAGGTCAACATATCAAGCTCGCGTTGGTCACTATCAGAACGATCTGACCACTCCGTGCTATTCTCTTGGCCACGATCTGATTGATTATGAACAACTCTTATCTCAGTGCTATCAAATTGCACACCTGGAGATACATCAAATTTAAATCTGTGGGATTTTTCGTCATCCGATTTAAAGGTCACCCAAACTGTCTCGATTTTCCCCTTGTATCCATCAACAGTTTCAGCGGGAACCCCGCTTCTGCTCAGCACATTTCTTAATCTCGGCCACAACTCACGTGGCGGTATATTTATCAATATCCACCGACTCTCATCAAAGCTTTGAATTTTTACCAGCTGATCAAATGTGTTTTCTGAGGCAGGTAATGGCCTCGGCACCTCAAACGATTCAGAAATTTGATTAGCCCTATCTATGTTTGGTATCGGATACAGCTGTTCTAAAGATTTAATATGCTTAATTTCACCCGGAATTTGAGTAACAAGCATTTCTTCAGAAAGCAAATAATCGTTACTCTTATCTCTCAAACCAAGCCATCCACAGCCATTCAGCAGAACAAGCACAAACACAATAATTATTTGAAATATTTTTTGTTCTGAGAATGCACGCTTAATCATGATGCAAAACCTTTCAAACACAATTTATTCAACTCTTTTTCAACTACTACTCGTTTTTCAGCATTTAATGGCACCAATGGTAACCTTAACACATTATCTATCAAACCAAGGTAGGAAGCAGCCCATTTTACTGGCACAGGATTTGACTCCAAAAAAAGGACTTGATGAAGCATTTCTAGCTTCGAATTCAATTCTCTTGCAAGCTCAGTCTTGCCATCAATCGCCGCCCGACAAAATTCAGACATGAGCAAAGGAGCGATATTTGCTGTAACTGAAATATCACCATGACCACCAGAAAGCATAAACTCGCAAGCTGTTAGATCATCACCAGAGTACAACGCAAATTCAGGATGACAACTCTTTTTAAGATACAAAAGTCTATCCATATCACCAGTGGCTTCTTTTACTCCAACTATATTGTCTAACTGAGATAATTTATGAATAGTCTCCGGCAGAAGATCACAGGCAGTTCTGGAGGGGACATTATATAGTATTTGATCCACGTCGACGGTATTTGCAATTAATTTGTAATGCTCAAATAGCCCATTCTGCGATGGTTTATTATAATAAGGGGTGACCAACAGACATGCATCGGCCCCAGCATCAGCAGCTGATCGAGTTAATTCAATGGCTTCGCTGGTCGAATTTGCACCGGTACCAGCAATGATTGGGATCTCACCTGCTGCATATTCTAATGCTCGTTCTATGACTTTTTTGTGCTCTGAAAAACTCAAGGTTGATGATTCACCGGTCGTTCCTACAACCACTATCGCATTTGTTTTATTGAAAATATGCCATTTGATTAATTTTTCAAAACAGTCCCAATCAACATCAAATGACTTGGGCTTCATGGGAGTTATTAAAGCAACAAGACTACCAGTTATCATAAATGTTATCCGAGATCTAAACGCAGAATTTCTATACGCAGTTTAGCATAATTAATTTGCATGGTTCGGTCTCCATTGACTGTATCGCTAACTAGGTTGATACAAATCTTTATCGCCCTCAGGACGGTTTTTAAAGCGGCGGTGTACCCACAAATACTGATCTGGTTTAATCATTATTAATCTTTCGATCTCGGCATTAACCCTAGTCGTGTCCTGTTTTAAATCCTCAGATGGAAAATTTTCGAGTTTTGGATAAATCACTACCTTATAACCTTCCGTCCTTGGAAGTCTAATATGAGAAAACGGCACGACAGCAGCGTCTGAGACTCTGGCAAACCTTGAAGTGCCCGTAACTGTTGCAGCCTCGGTACCAAAAAAAGGTACAAACATCCCCTGCACTATCCCATAATCCTGATCAGGCCCATACCAAACAGTTCTACCCTTTTTTAACGCCTTCATCATAGATCTAACATCTCTTCTCTCATATAGAATACACTGGTTACTTTTCGAGCGTCTTCCCATTAATTGAACATAGTTAAAAACCTCATTTTTATGTTCTCGGTACATCCCGTCCATTTGTCTTCGCAGTAAAATTGATGCCGCACCTATCTCAAGCGTCGTATAGTGAATACCTAACAATAAAACGCCATTCTCACTATCAAGGTGCTCTAAACCCTCAAAATGCACTATTCGAGAGAGTCTCTTAATTGACCACCACCAGCCGATACCCGTCTCTATTACAGCCAGACCTAGATTAATGAAATTTTTTAAAAGCAGACTTTCTTTTTGTTTTTGTGTTAAGTCTGGAAAACAAATTTCAATATTTTTTCTTGCCACATGTTTTCGCGAACTTGGAATTAAAAATAAAATAATCCCCAAACACCAGCCAATTGCTATAAGAATTGGGAACGGAAGAAAGATTACTAATCTCCACAATCCTAAAGATAGCCATGTCGTCCAATATTTTGGAGCTAAAAACATTAATTTAAATTTTGGTTCCATTATGACAGTTCCAAATAGAGAACTATAAATTGATAATTCCAGAGATTACCCTTTCCGGATTTACTTCTTTTGAATAATCAATACCGTCTACTTCGAATCCGAACAACTTCATAAAAGAATTTTTATATTCTGCAAAGTCCGCAAGTAAATGTAAATTCTCATCACTAATTTTCTTCCAATGCTTTGTCACATTTAATTGTATTTGGGGAGATAATTCATAATCATCTACCCTAAATCTGCCCTCAACATCAAAGTTATTATCGTCTGAATATATCTTTTCAACCAAAAGACGATATAGCTGTTCGATGCAGCCCTCATTTGTGCCTTGTAATTTCATCTCTTTAAAAAGAATTGCCAAATACAATGGCATAACAGGGATTGCTGAGCTTGACTGAGTTACAACTGCCTTTAAAACTGAAACTCTTGCGTCCCCGTTAAAATCTTTCAAACTATCTCTTATGGAGAGCACTTTTTTGTCTAGATCTTTTTTTGCGGCTCCGATGGTGCCATCCCAATATAAATCCCAGGTAATCTTTTCACCGATGTATGTAAAAGCTGTTGTCTTAAAAGCATCTGCCAATAAATCTTCGTCTCTTAATTTATTCACCCATCTGCACCAGTCTTCTCCACCCATTACCTTGATAGTGTCACTTATCTCCTCTGGAGTGGCTGGATCAAGTTCAACATTTTGAATACATTCTTTATCAGTATTTAATCCAAGCATTGAAATACTTTTTCCTATTGGTTTCAAAACTGAGTTGAATATTATTCCTGATTCAGGATCCTTTCTCCTTGGAGATGCAACACTGTAGATCAGAAGATCAATTTGGCCCAGATCTTCTTTTATAAGCCCTACAACAGCGTCTTTAATTTGATCACTAAATGCATCACCATTTACTGTTCTCGCATAAAGAGATTCGTTTTCTGCAAATTTATGGAATGCAGCAGTATTATACCAACCGGCGCTGCCAGTCTTCTTCGAAGTACCTGGCTTTTCATATATAACTCCAATAGTTGATGCATTAGCACCAAATGCCGAAGAGATTCGAGCCGATAGTCCGTATCCAGTAGAACTTCCAATCACTAAAACTCGTTTAGGCATATTAATTTCAGGCTTAGATTTAATAAAGTTGATTTGCTCCAAAATATGCTTTTCGCAGCCATCAGGATGACTGGTGACACACATGAAGCCTCTAACTCGAGGTTTTACTAACATAATTTATTTCCTTTAGATCAGCAAAAACAGTGGGTAAAGAGTTTAACTCATCTATCATCTGGAACGCACTTGATATTCAATTCTGACATTCTTTTTTAAATTTAATTCACCACTTATCTCAAGCAATCGAGATTTTCTTGATCAATCGGCAGATATGGACCGTAAAAATCACAAATTAGATAGAGAATTGGGATGCATCCTGAATATCCATTTATTTCAAATGCGTTTTTAGATCCACTTGAGAAATCTGGCTGCGTATCGAAATCGAATGGATGGCACCCAAACCATATTTCGTCAAGTGAAGGTGGCAAAGACCTGTTTATGCCTTTATACGTTAAGGATCATTCAATGGGAGAATATGTTTTTGATCAATTATGGGCCAATGCATTTTACCAGCAGGGAGTGGACTATTATCCAAAATTAATTACAAGTATCCCATTCACTCCTGTCACCGGGACAAGAGTCAGGTGCAAAAATTCGATCACAAAAAAAGACTGCGAGACATTGCGTGAAAAGATTGAATCTATTTGTATTGACTCGGGAGGATCGAGTTGGCATGCCCTTTTTGTTGATAAAAACTTAGTGGAAAAGTTTTCAGGCTCAGATTTGCTTACACGAACTGGTATCCAATATCACTGGCAAAACAATGGATATGATTGCTTTGATGATTTTCTAGCTCGGCTTAACTCGCGAAAACGAAAGATGATTAAAAAGGAAAGATCAGCAATCACCAAAAATTTAATCACTATAAAAGTCTCCTATAAGGCAGATATTACAGAGTCTATGTGGGATTTTTTCTTCGAAATGTACCAGAGAACGTACCTTAAACGAAACGGAACACTCGGTTATCTTAACAGAGAATTCTTTCGGCTGATTGCCCACTCCTTAAGTGAGCAGATCTGTATGATTGTAGCTGAAAAGGATTCACGCATGATTGGATGCGCTTTGTACTTCTTCGATGACACGAAATTATATGGGCGATATTGGGGCAGTATTGACCAATATGAATTTTTACACTTCGAGCTTTGCTACTACCAAGGAATAGAACTTGCGATTAAAAATAACTTACTTGTCTTCGATGCAGGAGCCCAAGGTGAGCATAAGTTATTGCGTGGCTTTGAACCAATCAAAACTGTGTCTCTGCATTGGATTCGAGACGAGAGATTTCGGAGCGCAATCTCTGATTTTCTTATAAAAGAACGTGCGGCTGTTGAGCGGCAGATCGATCTTTGCAGAACAGTGCTCCCCTATAAAAGGCATGCGTAACTCTCGCTACCATGATCCCTTATTTGGCATTGACGCCCAAGGCTCTTTTTCAGGCAGAGCATCCCCCTCCTGGAGAAGCTCAATAGAAATATTATCTGGTGATTTTATGAAAGCCATGCGTCCATCTCTTGGAGGACGATTGATCACTAAACCTGAGGCAATTATCTTTTGACACGTTTCATAAATATCATCAACTCGAAACGCTAAATGACCAAAATTCCTCCCTGAACCTAGCTCTTCTGGATCCCAATTATAAGTGAGCTCTATCAAGGGAGAGTCAATATTTTTCTTCTCAGCTGAATCATCTGGAGCCGCTAAGAATATCAGTGTGAATCTACCGCTGGAGTAATCTACTCTTTTTATTTCAGTCATGCCAAGCACATTGACATAGAACTCCAGAGAGGCTTCGAGATCAGTAACACGAACCATTGTATGCAGGTATCTCATAATAACTCCTCTGTCTTTATAAAATCATTGCTCTTAAATCGCTTAACAAATGCACTACATTGCACAAAAATTTACCCGCCGCGCCGCCGTTTATTAATCGATGATCATATGAAAGCGATAGTGGCAACATCATTCGAGGTTCAAATTCAGAACCGTTCCATATTGGCATTATTTGGGATTTTGAAACGCCTAATATGCCTAACTCGGGACTATTTACAATAGGAGTGAAACCATGGCCTCCGATTGCTCCAAGAGATGAAACTGTGAAGCATCCCCCTTGCATATCACTGGGCAGTAATTTGCCATTTCTTGCTTTTGCCGCCATAACTGCAATACTTGATGCTAAATCCCAAACACCCATTTCATCCACGCTCTTTAAAACAGGAACAACGAGCCCTTTTTCTGTGTTTACAGCCATGCCAATATTTATATATTTTTTTTGGGTAAAACTCTCATTATCCCCCAATAAAGACCTATTAAACTCAGGATTCTCCCTAAGAGATATCGCAACAGCTTTTAATATAAACGCCACTGGTGTTAGCTTAATATCTCTCTTGATCGACTCAGTTTTATTGCTATCTCTAAACTCCTCCAAATCAGTGATATCAGCATAATCAAACTGAGTTACATGTGGCACATTTAACCAATTTTTTTGCATATTAGCTGATGTGATTTTCTGTATTTTTGTCATTTGAGAAATATCATTTTCTCCAAATTTATCAAAATCTGGAATATCAATCTGGGGTATCGATGAAATTGACGCCTGATTCTGAGAACGCAATTGATCGGACAAGTGATGTTTCACAAAATCATTTACATCATCTTTTGTTATTCTATTTTTAGGTCCACTTCCAGACACTCTTGACAAATCAAGACCCAAATCTCTCGCAAGTAGCCGAACCGCAGGACCCGCATGCACATTT
>CACJVE010000028.1 GCA_902596775.1 uncultured SAR92 cluster bacterium | reverse complement strand
TCGACAGTTCGATATCCATCTCGCAATACCTTTTCAACGGCTGATTCAATTAACGTTGCTTCATCCTCATAACCCAATGAGTATCTAAACATCATTGCTACCGAAAGAATCGTTGCCAATGGATTAGCAATCCCTTTGCCCGCGATATCCGGCGCAGATCCGTGACAGGGCTCATAAAGTCCAAGCTTCGAGGAATTAAGTGAGGCGGAAGGGAGCATCCCGATGGACCCAGTTAACATTGCAGAAATGTCCGAAAGAATATCTCCAAACATATTCCCTGTAACAATTACATCAAATTGCTTTGGATCTTTGATTAACTGCATTGCAGCATTATCAACATACATATGACTCAATGATACTTCGGGAAAATCCATGGATACTTCGGTGATTATTTCCCGCCACAGCTTCGTAGCCTCTAAAACATTTGATTTATCAACGGAACAGACTCTCCCATCTCTCTGTATCGCAAGCTCGAAAGCTATTTTTGCTATTCTTCTTATTTCAGATTCAGAGTATCTATAGGTATTAAAGCCCTCTCTGTCTCCCGAATCATTTACTATAATTCCTCGAGGCTCACCAAAATAAATACCACCAACCAGTTCTCTCACAATGATTAAATCTAAACCCTCCAAAACATCCCTCTTTAGTGATGATGAGTCTAAAAGTTCATCAAAAATCTTCGCAGGTCTTATGTTTGCATAAAAATCCAACTCCTTTCTTATTTTGAGTAGGCCTTGCTCTGGACGCAATTTTAATTCCAATTTATCCCAACTAGGCCCTCCCACCGCACCGAGGAGAATTCCTTTAGATTTTTTAGCGCAAGCAATAGTTTCTTTTGGACAGGGATCACCAAAGCTATCAATAGCCGCACCACCAATTAATCCGTATTCCATATCTATAGGGAGGCAAAACCGTTTTTTGACTGTATTAATTACCTTTACCGCTTCTCGAGTGATCTCTGGACCGATATTATCGCCAGGGAGAATTAGAACTTTACCTTTACTCACTTAATCGCTCCAAAAATCCAAGGACAGATTTTCTCGCGTTGTTTTTCAAATTTTTTAATGGCCTCTCGATCTTTCAGCGTTAAATCAATTTCATCTAAACCTTGTATCAAACAATCCTTATAAAACGAATCAATGATAAATTTAAATTCGAATTCTTCCCCAAAGTTACTTTTTACACTTTGATTTACTAAATCAATACATAGGGAAAAGTTCTCCGTTGAATAAAGTTTTTCAAATAAGAACTCAACCTCAGAATCTACAAGCGTAATGGGTAGAATTCCATTCTTGAAACAATTGTTGTAGAAGATATCTGCAAAACTTGGTGCAATTAATACTTTAAATCCATAATCCTCCAAGGCCCATGGTGCGTGCTCTCTGGATGAGCCACATCCAAAATTTTTTCGGGTCAATAATATTGAGGCATGCTCATATCTTTCCTGATTCAAGGGAAATTTCATATTAAGCGGTCTTGATGAACAATTTTGTTCTGGATATCCAACATCTAAATAACGTAATTCATCAAACAAGTTTTGTCCGAATCCAGTTCTTTTGATAGATTTAAGAAACTGTTTAGGAATAATCATATCAGTATCTACATTGACCCTATCAATAGGGGCCACAATCCCTGTATGGGTGGTAATCGAATTAACCATTTTAGATCTTATTGATTTCCTTGTGTGATTTGACGAACATCAGCTATTCTGCCGAAAATTGCGGCTGCTGCTGCCATGGACGGACTCATCAAGTGAGTTCGACCTCCATTGCCTTGTCGACCCTCAAAATTTCTGTTTGATGTTGATGCACAATGCTCACCAGGATTTAGTTTGTCTGAATTCATTGCCAAACACATTGAACAGCCTGGTTCTCGCCACTCTAGTCCCGATCTCTTAAATATCTTGTCCAATCCTTCACGCTCCGCCTGCGATTTTACCATTTGAGATCCGGGCACTACCAAGGCCTGCTTAATTGATGATGCGACCTGCCTTCCTTTAACAACTTCAGCAGCTTCTCGTAAATCTTCAATTCGAGAATTTGTACAAGACCCAATAAAAACCTTATCAATACTTATTTCTGTCATTAGAATTCCGGGCCTTAAGTTCATATATTTAAGTGCCGAATCATAGCTTTTTTGACGATCTACAGATTCAAAGCTCTTTGGATTGGGAATTTTGTCTGTAACCGAGCATACCATTTCAGGTGATGTGCCCCATGTGACCTGAGGTTCCATATCATCCGCAGATAACGTTACCTCTTTATCGAATATTGCGTCTTTGTCGCTTCGCAAATTCCTCCAAGACTTAATTGCATAATCAATCTGCGATTTATTTGGACCGAACTCTCTGTTACTGCAATACTCTATTGTCTTGTCATCCACTGCGACCATCCCTACTCTCGCTCCAGCCTCGATCGCCATATTGCAAACTGTCATTCGCCCCTCAATTGACATTTCTTCAAAAACTTGCCCGGCAAACTCGATTGCATATCCAGTTCCTCCAGCAGTGCCTATGTGACCTATTATCGATAGAATTACGTCTTTAGGCGTTACTCCAAACGCTAGTTCACCATCAACAAGAATACGCATATTCTTCATCTTTTTAGTAATAAGACATTGAGTCGCTAACACATGTTCCACTTCTGATGTTCCAATCCCATGAGCAAGACATCCAATCGCACCATGCGTGGCAGTATGAGAATCGCCGCAAACAACCGTCATTCCGGGCATAGTAGCTCCTAATTCTGGTCCCATGACATGGACAATGCCTTGCCCTGGATCATTCATTTGAAATTCTCTAATTCCAAAAAGCGTACAATTATCATTTAAAGTTTTGACTTGTATTTGTGATGTTTTATCTGGGATTCCACTAACTCCGCCTTTTCTTTCATTAATATCAGTCGATATATTATGATCAGTGGTCGCGATATTTGTATCCGTTCGCCAAGGTTTCCTTTTTGCCAATCTGAGACCTTCGAAAGCCTGCGGAGATGTTACTTCGTGAAGAATATGTCTATCAATATATAATAAGCTAGATCCGTCATCTCTATTCTTAACGAGATGTTCAGACCAAAGTTTGTCGTAAAGCGTTTGACCAGCCATATTTGTGATTCTTCCAAATATTTGAAATCTTATAGTAATTTATTTTTTGTTTTGTGCCTTATCTCTAAGGTAATGATCCAGCAAAGTAATTGCAATCATCGCTTCAGCTATTGGCACAGCTCTTATTCCAACGCAAGGATCATGACGACCTGTCGTAACAACTTCTACCTCCTCACCTTTGGTATTAAGCGAGCGTCCAGGTTTTCTAATACTTGAGGTTGGTTTAAGCGCTAGTCTAGCAATGATGTCCTGCCCCGTTGATATGCCACCTAAAATGCCACCTGCTGAATTCGACAAAAATCCACCTGAATCAATCTCATCTCTAAATTCCGACCCCAGCTTACTGACACAATCAAAACCATCACCTATCTCGACACCCTTGACGGCGTTTATACTCATCAATCCATGGCATATCTCTGCATCTAGCCTATCAAAAACTGGCTCGCCAAGACCAACAGGTATTTTGTGAGCAACAACTGTGATCTCTGCACCTACAGAATCGCCATCTCTCCTGAGTTTAGTGATTAAATCTTCTAGCTTTGGAACAAGATCAGCATCGGGTGTAAAAAAACTATTTTTCTCAATGAAATCTTTATCAAAGTTTTTGAAGCCAAGAGCTCCGATTCTACTGACATAGCCAAAGACTGAAGAACCAATAAGCTCGTTGAGGACTCTTTTTGCGATTGCACCTGCGGCAACCCTCATAGTTGTCTCCCTCGCAGAGCTTCTTCCTCCGCCCCGGTAGTCTCTAATCCCATACTTCTTTTCATAGGTATAATCTGCATGAGATGGTCTGAATAAATCTTTGATTTTACTGTAATCTTTGCTCTTATGATCTTGATTTTTTATTAATAAGCCAATCGGTGTTCCAGTCGTTCTACCGTCAAAAATCCCAGATAAAATGCGTATCTCATCGTCCTCTTTTCTTTGAGTGGTATAATGAGACTGTCCGGGTTTTCTTCGATTTAAATCAGGTTGAATATCTGATTCACTAAGACTTATGTTAGGCGGACAGCCGTCAACGATGCATCCAATGGCGTCACCATGACTTTCACCAAATGTTGTTACGGAAAACAACTTACCAAACGTATTACCTGACATTGCTTAGATTCAAACCTTTAAAGCTTTTCAGGTTATTATACGATATTTAACCAAGTAATTCGCTATAGGCATCCAAATCATCGCGTGTGAGCATAAAAACTCCTGCATCCCCCGCAGAAAACTCAAACCAGAAAAACGGTATTGACGGAAACATTGATTCAAGTGCAGACCGTGAATTACCCACTTCAACAATCAAAACACCTTTTTCTGTTAAAAAATCTCTCGCATCTCTCAGTATTCTCAGAACAAAACTTAATCCATCATCACCAGCCATGAGAGAAATTTTTGGCTCGTAATGATACTCAGGCGGCATGCTCAGCAAGTCTTGCTTATCAACATAGGGAGGGTTAGATACAATCAAATCAAACTTGGAGTTGGTTAGATTTTCAAATAGATCGGACTCTAGTATCTCAACCCTGCCTGCCATGTCATGATTTTTTATATTTATCTCACCAACTTCTATCGCACCCTTGGAAACATCAGATAAAACAACATTTGCTGATTTGAATACGTAAGCACATGAAATCCCTATACAACCACTTCCTGCACATAAATCTAATATCGTATTCGGATTAGTCACCCAAGGTTCAAAGCTCTGATGAATTAAATTAGCTATCGGTGATCTGGGAATAATTACGCGCTCATCAACAAAAAAAGGAAGGTCAAAAAACCATGCAGTTTTAGTGATATATGCAGACGGTATCTTGGTTTCTACCCTCTTATCAAACAATGAAAAAATTCTTGAGCGCTCATCTTCAGAAGGAATACGGTCAAGCAGTGAAACTGATGAATCATGAGGAAGTCCTAACGCGAACAAAGACAAATAAACTGCGTCATCCCAAGCATTTGTTGTTCCATGACCGAAAAATAAGTTCGACTCAATGAATAATTTTTCTCCATAAGCTAAAATATCTCGCAGCGACCCCAAATTTTTTCTCGATATCATCCTATTCGCCATATTTTTTTTTGTATTATACTTTTTTATAAACTTGCATATAACATCCTAAAACAATTGAAATATAATAGATCCCGAATAACATTAAACTGAGTATGACAATAGGTAGTATCCTAGCACCAACTAAAAAACTGGCATCAACGACCGAACTGTCACAATTTGATTGGAGCACCTCTACTTGCAAGAGAGTAAATTCAGCTATGACGATGACTTTAGCGGAGTTAAAACAAAATTTATTGTAAAATATGCGATAATAGGTATACATTGTAAAACTTGCTTGTGAAAAGATGGTTAATTAAAGATTAACCTGTTCACGACACACAAATATTAAGGTTATGGAGAGAACTAGACATGCCAACTACTGCAATTGCTGGAAACGACATAAACTTTCGGGCGAATCTCTCTCGAGAAGCTCAAATGGTGCGTAAGGCACTAATCGAAAAGGGCCTGGAAACTCCAATGAGTGGACTAAAACTATCACGGGATGAAAAGTACTCGCGTATTAAGGATGCCATGACGCAAGTCGCAACAGCATTAGGCTTAGACTTGAATGATGATAGTTTAGAAGAAACTCCCCATAGGATAGCTAAAATGTATGTTGATGAAATTTTTGCAGGTTTAAACTACGAAGAATTTCCAAAGATATCCTTAATCCAAAATAAAATGAATACTGAAGAAATGGTGAAAGTGAAGGCAATCAAAGTAATAAGCACGTGTGAGCATCACTTTGTCACCATTGATGGGTTGGCAAATGTGGCGTATCTCCCAGGCAAGAAGATTATAGGTCTATCCAAAATTAATCGTATTGTTTCATTCTTTGCTCGACGTCCTCAAGTTCAAGAGCGGCTAACTCAGCAAGTTTTAGTGGCTTTACAAACCCTCCTAGAGACCGAAAATGTCGCAGTCTTTATGGATGCTACGCACTATTGCGTGAAAGCTAGGGGCATTATGGATGCGTCATCAAGAACTGAGACAAGTGCGCTTGGTGGGCTCTTCAAGTCTGATAGAAATCTTTGCGACAATTTCCTTTATAGCTCTTAACGGTAGATTTCACTTAAGTGTGGATGCAAGAGACAGTTATTTTGACAATTAATACGATGAAATCATTCATCAATTCTGGTGCTAAGCGTTCCTCAACCAAGAAATGGTTGAATCACACGAGCGACATCTTCAGCTTGTTCTTCTAGATGCAAGTGGTGAGAGCCATTCATCTTTTCTATTCGCATTTGAGGAACCCATTCGAAAATCGCATCTTTAATATCGGTTGCTTTGATTGCACTGTTTTCCGCTCTAATCAATAGTACATTTGAGATAATACTTTCAAAAAATCCTCTAAGTTGATCCTCACTAAATCGGATGTGATTAGTGGCCTTCAATCTTTGGTCATTTCCCCAAAAAAAACCGTTTTGGTCCTCAAAAACACCTCTTTTAGCCAGCGTAGATGCTGCAGCATATGTTAAAGGCACAAAACCTGATACACGGGCCTGAATCGCTCGTTCAAAATCGTGAAAATAGGTTGGGGATGATGATGCAAAACGCCGATTCTCTTTGATTGCGCGCCTCAAATGATTAGCAGCTTTTTTCTCAGAATGGAAAGAGGGAACATATCCATCAATCAATACCAAATTTTTAACTCTCTCAGGGAAGGTTCCAGCAACAAGGCCTGATATTATTGCTCCTCGCGAGTGACCAAGAAGAGTAAAATCTTCCCATAACATCTGATCAGCGAGGCTAATAACCTCACCGACGTCGATCCATGGTTCATAACTTGAGTCAGCTGAGCGATGATCACTTAGCCCGTGTCCCGCCATATCCATAGCAATTAAGTGAATATTATTCAAGTGTGGCATTAAGTTATCAAAAGAAGCTGCATTGTCCAGCCAGCCATGAAGAGCAATTATCGGGGTATATCCGGGGCGGCCCCACTCCTTGCAGGATATTTTCAGACCGTTTACATCAAACTCGCGTTCTCTTACAAAATCAACCGCCATTCATTTAATTCCAATAAGCTTAGTAATGAGTTTATGTCTGACGCATCCTATACGCATTTTACGAGGTTGTTACTTTTCCCTAGAACTCTATTTGCTTTTATCGCGATCGTCGATATCGGTTGACGTAAATGACGGTATATCAGACTCATCCTGGACAACGTTATCCTCACTCGAACCAGATGAAACATCAGCTATAGAGAAACCGTCAGAGGGCATAGCAGCCGGCCAATCAGCAAAAGGAAAGGGTTTCGTGTCGCTATTGAAAGTTAAGAATTGCATCGTTTGGAATATCCATGATGCCAAGCTTTGTCCAAAGCTTCTTAGATTCTTATTGTCAGCCCCTGTAATAAGCAAAGTTAGGAATTGTCCTCCAATGACAAGTAATAAAATAACTCTCACAAATGACAGCAATAAAAGAAACAGTAGCATGTAGGCTAATCTTACCCAAAGGCTCAGGCTCTTAACGTGGGAAATAAAATTTTTCAACTGTATTACTCCATTTCAACATCTACATTATGGGTCGATGACATCATTTTACGCACAGTTTCTCTAATAGGACAGCCTTCAAACAAAATTGCATGAAGAGAGCTGAGCAAAGGCATGTATATTCCCATCGAATCAGCATGTACTTTCACTAATTTCGTAGTGTTCACACCTTCAGCGACTTGTCCAATCGAGCTCAACGCCTCGTCAAGAGAGGCTCCTCTGCCCACCTCAATCCCGACTCTGTAATTTCTACTTAATGGTGAGGTGCACGTCACAAAAAGATCCCCTATACCCCCTAGTCCCATCATTGTCATTGGATTTGCGCCCATCTCTTTACAGAATCTATTCATCTCTGCGACGCCCCTTGTAAATATCAGACTCTTAGTATTCTGACCTGCTCCGGACGCCTCAGTCATTCCCGATACAATAGCATAGATATTTTTCAATGCTCCCGCTAACTCGACTCCAAACTGATCAGTGTTTTCGTATACTCTTAGAATATCCGAGGATAAGACCTCCCTGACTAAGCTTCGCAGCACATTACATTCACTCGCCACTACAGTTGCAGTGATATCACCACTTACAATCTCCGCGGCTATATTCGGCCCACTCATTGTGCAATTTGGGTTATCTGGAAGCTTTTCTTTAAGTACTTGCGATGGCAAAAGAAAACGTTCATCAAATCCTTTTGCTGTGCTGACGATAGGGATATCTGGCATTAATATTGGCTTCAAATTATGCGCTAACTCACTGTATGCATTTATTGGGACTGCAAAAAAAACCAACTGAGTATTAGTCATAGCGACTTTAAGATCATTAGTAACTGTTATGTTTTTATGAAGCTCATATTTGGGATGATAACGCTTATTAATCCGGTCATTCTGAACAGATAAAGCGGTGTCGTGACTTCTAGCCCACAGATTTACTCTTAACCCATTGGACGCAATCAGATTAGCTACAACGGTCCCGAAGCTACCACAGCCAAACACTGCCACATTGCTCACATCACTTATTTTCATGTAAACCTCACAATATTATTCCGGCCACATTCAATAAACATACAGAAGCATTCGGTTAAGATAACTACTGAGCTATGAAAACATTAATTTGTTGAGACCTTTAACAAAGGCTGCAGGGTCCTCAAGAGATCTTCCGGCTGACAATAACGCTTGATCAAACAGCAACTGAGTGAGCATTTTAGTTTCTTTAGTATCCTTAGAAGCTTTAATCTTCTTTACCAAAGGATGCCTCGTATTTACCTCAAGGGTTGGTTTTGATTCAGGCATTGTTTGTCCCGCTGCCTCCATTATTTTTCTCATTTGTTCTCCCATATCATGCTCACCGACAACCAGACATGCTGGAGAATGAGTTAATCGATTTGTTGATCTAACCTCAGAAACTTTTGCAGAAAGAGTATCCTTTATTTCGCTGATTACTTTTTCATCAGCCTTCGAAATCTTTTTCTTAGCGTCGTTACCATCCTTCTCTGTTTCACCAGTTATTTCACTAAGATCTAGCTCTCCTTTTGCTATGTCTTGAAACTGCTTTTTGTCGAACTCATTGAGGTAACCCATCATCCATTCATCAATTCTATCGCTCATTAACAGGACTTCGATATTGTGTTTCTTAAATGCCTCTAAATAAGGGCTGTTGGCAAGTGATGTAATACTTTCACCTGTCAAATAATAGATTTTTTTCTGATTTTCGTTCATTCTCGAAATGTAGTCATCAAGGGTCACAGTAGGAGCTGTATCGTCTACAGAGGAACTGCAGAATAAAAATAACTTCGCAATTTTTTCTTTGTTCCCATGATCTTCACTGGGACCTTCCTTAAGGACTACACCAAACTGTGACCAAAATTTCGCATACTTTTCTTTATCTTTCTTCGCGAGCTTAGCGAGCATATCAAGCACTCGCTTAGTCAGAGCTGCTTTCATACTCTCCACTAATGGCGTTTTCTGCAGTATCTCTCGTGAAATATTTAGTGGCAAGTCAGCGCTATCTAAAACACCTTTTACGAACCGAAGATACATGGGCAAGAACTGCTCAGCATCATCCATTATAAATGTTCTCTTGATATAAAGTTTGATGCCTCTGGATGCATCACGCTGATATAGATCCATAGGTGCCATGGATGGAATGTAGATCAGGCTTGTATAATCCTGCTTACCTTCAACTTTATTATGACTCCAAGAAAGTGGTTCGGCAAAATCGCTAGAAACATGCCTATAAAATTCTTTGTATTCCTCTTCTGATACTTTATTTCTAGGTTTTGTCCAAAGAGCTTGAGCATCGTTTACTGCTGACCATTCCGGTTCATTTATTACCGTCTCATCCTCATTCTCACTCGGAGAAGGCGGATCATTTTTCAGCATTTCGACGGGAATTGATATGTGATCTGAATATTTTTTAACAATACTCCTTAACCGCCAATCATTGGCAAATTCGGTCTCATCTGACTTGAGAAACATCGTAACTGTGGTTCCCCTATCATCCTTCTCTATCGGCTCTATTTGATAATCAGCCTCTCCTTCACAGGTCCATCTTACGCCCTCAGAGCTGTCCAATCCTGCTCGTCTTGTTTCAACAATTACTTTTTTCGCAACAATAAATGAGGAATAAAAACCAACACCAAATTGGCCGATAAGCTGAGAGTCTTGCTTTTGATCGCCAGTTAAGTTTTTCAAAAATTCAGATGTTCCAGAGCGCGCTATAGTACCCAGATTCTCTATGACTTCAGATTCGGACATACCAATACCATTGTCTGATATAGTCACAGTCTTTGCCTTCTCATCAAACGATATTTGAATCCGAAGATCAGGATCTTTCTCTAATAACGACGAGTCGTTTAAGGACTCGAATCTCAGCTTGTCGGATGCATCCGAGGCGTTTGAAATTAACTCCCGAAGAAAGATTTCTTTATTCGAGTATAAAGAATGTATCATTAGGTGGAGAAGTTGTTTTGCCTCAGTTTGAAATCCCCGAGTCTGAGCTTTTGCTTTTTTCTTGGCTGACATACTAAATCCTTTTAAAGAAACATTTTAACATTGCTATATATATTGGGTATTATTTTGAAATATCAACAGCATAACTTCCATCTTAAGGTACTAAGAAATTGCACCTCGCTGTTGCTGTGGGTTTATTTATGTCATCTTGCCAGGCCATGCTACTGACGTTTATTAATTTCCTTCCTTGTCTCAAAACACTACATTTTGCATACATCTTTTTAAACCTCCCCGGACGGAGATAATCAATAGAGAAGTCAACCACTTTTGGAACTGCAACAATATCCAAAAGATATATGGACTCGATAGCTGATGCTAACTCTAAAAATCCTCCAATAACCCCACCATGAATTGCGGGAAGAGATGGATTGCCGATATTTGACTTCTTTTTACTTAATGTGTAAAGCACATTTCCATCTAAAACTTCTGCGCTTATACCTATAAAAGCTCCATAAGGAATTACATCAATAATATCTTGTGGTGATTGATTTTCACGAGCTTTTTTAGCTGTAAGCTCAAATTCTTCAGTACCCTTATCCATTAGTTTCTCAAAATTAATTTTTCTTTTTTAAATTGTTTTGCTCGGAGTGAAACAAAATTATTCATCACAGACATTCAGACTAATCATTTCTTTTTTAACTTCATAAATGTTGCCACACAGTGTGCAATGGGGTTCTCCACAGCATTCTGCCATGCCAAACCTCTGCAAAAAATTACACTTGAGGTATCTTTATATACTTTTGCAGACACATAAATTGGTTTGTTCGGCTCTGCCGCTTGCATGTAGTCCAATCTTAAATCCATTGTCGGCGTAACGGTTGAAAATCCTGAAACAGAAATAGCAGCACAGCCACAACAGGTATCCAACAAGCTCACAATTACCCCACCATGAACTACCCTTGTCATTGGGTTTCCTATCACCTCCTCCTTGTACGGAAAGGTGATTTCGACCTCGCCTCTCTCGACACGAGTAAGTTTTAGGCCAAGCGCTGCGCCATGTCCAGTTCTTTCCATAGCCAACTTCATAGCAGGCTTAAATACCATTAGTTTTAGATCAGGGACCATTTTTATCCTTTCGACTGGTACAAAGTTATTTCTGTGATAAATTATTAAAACTTTCAATAACCGATTTTGGTGCCTGAACCAATTCAATCAGCACACCCTCCCCGCCAAAAGGATGCGTTTGGCTCGATTTGGGATGCACAAAGCAAACTCTATAACCAGATGCTCCTTCACGAATTCCTCCGGGAGTAAAATTAACTCCTTTTGAAGATAACCAGGCCACAGCGACTTCTAAATCATCGACCCAAAGTCCAATATGATTAAGTGCAGGCTTGTCAACTCGAGGACTGCGAGATTTATCTAATGGTTGCATCAGATCAACCTCAATCGCCATATCGCTCTGGCCAATGGAGCAAATATCCTCATCAACGTTTTCAGCCTCACTCTTATATGTTCCGAGGAAATCTAGACCCAGAAGGTCAACCCAAAGATGTTTAAGTGCAGACTTATTATCTGAGCCAACTGCAATTTGTTGGACTCCAATTATTGAAAATGGTCGATTTATCAACGTCTCTCCTGATTTTTTAAGCAATTATACTCTGTTAATAAATCAATACATCTCTTCAAATTTACTAATAAAGTTAGGCAATAAACTTTCATCCAAATCATTAATCCCTGCAGCTGCTTTTCGACCACCTCCACTTGGAAATTGACGACATAAGTCAGAAGCTCCAAATTTGCGGTTTTTCGGAGCTCTTACACTTACCATAAATGCTCTAGCAGAATTTTTTATTAAGACAGCATGAGCTACATTTGGGTTTTTATTCGCAAGATGATTGCTGAATACTCCAACTATTCGTTTACTCCAACTTTGATTTGGCAAAATGTATACTTGAGAGGTTTTTGTAGCTCTCTCAGGTTTTTGCAACAATGCCTTTGAAAAATCATTTTCATATGACTGTTTTAGTTTCTGAAAATAAAATGAACAATCTGAGATAAAATCGAATGGGCTATCATAAGGTTCAAGCAGTCTAAAGAGTTCTTGAGGAGTAAAATTTAAATCACTCAACGTTTCTCCATATCCATTGTAATTGATGTAAGTCCCTAACTCTTCAAGAAGCATATTTTGATCAGCCGATAAATCGCATGAAGCAGTATGTTCCATTGCTAAATCTCTCAAATTATCCCCATAACTGCCAACAGCCGCCCAGAGAGGCCTTGATCCAGATAAATATTTATTCATCAAGGCACTCGTTGAGACATTTGCAGATTCATCAATAACAACGGTTAAATTTTTATTAGTGGGTATTTCTCCAGCAAAGTGATGATCGACATAGAGAACAGTAGAGTTGTCAATTAAAATATTTTTAAGATAGGTTCTATTTTTATCCAGAGAAATATCTAAAACTGTAACTTGGTCCTCAGAATTAGACGAGACATATTTGAGAAGGTCAATCTCTCGTTTAACCCCACTTACCAAGTGTGATTCACATGGATAAGTTTGACGAAGCTGCAATAGTGCGCATATGCCGTCAGCATCCCCATTAAAAACATCGTACTGCATTGGATACCTTTATCTAAGATTGGTAGAAATTCATAAGAATCTCAGCTACCTCAGGGCGAACTATTTCCTTCGGAGGCATCTCGCCTTTTCCAAGCAACGCTCTCAAATTCGTTCCAGAAAGAGTTACAAAATCATTAGGCACATGGCCATCCACTTCGTTTAACATAACTACTCTGCCCAATTTTTTTGAATATGCTGTGTGATCCGCATTAAAAATTTTAATCGTTAGGTCGTTGCTAACTTGCAATTCATCAAAGATTTCCTGAGCCTCGAAGGCTCCATAAAAACTGCCAACTCCCGCATGATCTCTGCCAACTATTAAATGAGTAGCTCCCATATTCTGCCTAATAATAGCGTGCAATAATGCTTCCCGAGGCCCAGCATATAGCATATCAAAGCCATAACCTGAAACAAGAACTGGAATCTCATTAAAGTAACAGTCCACCATTGTTTTTATGCAATCATCTCTGACTCCAGCAGGTATATCACCATCTTTAAGTTTGCCCAATAACATATGAATAATTAGTCCATCTGCACCAATTCTATCGACTGCAAGTTTGCACAAAGCCTCATGAGCTCGATGCATAGGGTTTCTGGTCTGAAAAGCTACCACCTTGTCCCATCCAGAGTTCACGATATGCTCCCTGATTTGTTGAGCTGTCCTGAACGTGTCAGGATAATCTCTGGGGAATGAACCCAGATCAAAAATCTCTAACTTTCCAGATATGAGAAAGTTACCAAGAGTTCTGAACTTTTTAACGCCCGGATGAGAGGAATCATTAGTGCCGAAAATCCTAAGAATCATCTCATCAATAGCCTTGTCACTCAGAGTTTCAATATCCGAAACATCCATCAGAGCAATACAGGGTTTATTATCTCTCGTGGGATCCAAAAGTGCTATTTTTTGACCTGATTCAAAATCTGGTTTTGATTGCACCAAATTTATTATGGGGACCGGCCAAAATAACCCGTCAGGCAGCCTATATGTTTGACAAACCGATTTAGCCTCTCCAAAGCTCATAAATCCTTCGAGTGGATTAAAATATCCAGATCCAATCATCACCACATTTGACAGCGCAGGATCATTCAAAATTAGTGTTGGTAAATCGTTTACTTTATCTGACTCGCGGGGCGTCTTAGCCAGAGGAACCTGTAACGTAGCTGTTCCGTGGGGTTTTATTAGTGTTTTCATTAACTTAATAACATTTACTTTGATGAGTAAGCTCTTTAAATGATGACATCATGTTTCAACAAATAATTAAGTACTGTTTTGACTTCATCATCCAAACTCATTTTGTCAGAAATAAGATGTATTTCAGGATTTGTCGGCGCCTCATAAGGATCATCAATCCCGGTGAAATTTTTGATCTCTCCGTTTCTTGCCTTTTTGTAAAGACCTTTCGGATCTCTCTCCTCTGCTGACTCAAGAGAGCAATCAATGAAGATTTCCACAAACGTTAGTCCAGAATCCTCATGTATTTTTCTCACCTCTTCTCGATCTTTGCGGTAAGGACTTATGAAACTCGCTAAGGTAATAATTCCAGCATCTGTAAAAAGCTTTGATACCTCACCAATTCGTCTAATATTTTCTTTCCTATCATCAGCAGAAAAGCCAAGATTTTTGTTAATACCCAGCCGAATATTGTCTCCATCCAGTCGATAACTTAGTATCCCTTTTTCAAAAAGTGTACGCTCTAGTGCCACAGAAATCGTGCTTTTCCCACTGCCTGACAGTCCCGTCATCCATAATGTCGCACCCTTTTGACGAATTAGATTGTGTCTGTCTTGCATGGAAACTTTGCCATCATGCCAACTGACGTTTGTCGACTTTTGCTCACTCATGCTTAGTTGAATTGAATTTTAGAGAGCGCAATATTAACTTTATTGGATCGGGATGTAAAAATAATACACAAGGTAGCTATGATATATTTAGGTTCAGATTCAAAAAACTTGTGAGAAGCGACAATGAGCACACTCAATAATTTGAAAATCCTTGATTTCACAACCTTAATTCCAGGTCCGTTCGCCACTATGATGATGGGCGATATGGGCGCCGATATTATTAAAGTCGAATCGCCAACACGAGTAGATCTTGTTAGAGCAATGGGTCCATTTAATCATGGATCCTCTACTTGTCATTCGTTTGTCAACAGAAACAAAAGGTCAATCAGCCTTGATTTAAAAAAACAAAAATCTATTGAAATCATTAAACACTTAATCTTAGATTTTGACATCATTATTGAACAATTTCGACCGGGTGTAATGAAGCGACTTGGCCTCGACTATGAGAGCTTAAAGACGATTAATTCAAACATAATTTATTGCTCAATCACAGGCTATGGTCAGACAGGGCCATACAAAAATAAAGCGGGCCATGATAACAACTATTTATCGATCTCAGGAACCAATGGTTATTCCGGCAAAGTAAATCAGCCAAGTCCCATTATGGGCCTACCTATCGCTGACTTGGCGGGAGGGTCATTACATGCAGTAATCGGAATATTAGCTGCAGTCAATCATCGAAATAATAAGGGATCAGGCCAGCATATAGATGTTAGCATGACAGATTCAATGTTTGCCATGAACGGGATTTTTGGGTCTCAATTTCTGGCAGCAGGTCAAGAGTTAGCTCATGAGACAACCCATATTAATGGAGGATCTTTCTATGGATATTATCAAACAAAAGATGACAAAACGATATCAGTTGGAAGTCTAGAACCAAAGTTTTTGATGAAGCTATGTGCTGGATTGGAAATAAGTGATCATATAGGATCTGCCATAAGTGATAATACTCGCGAACAATCTAAATTTAAGGATCTAGTCGCGAAAAAAATAAGAGAAAAAGACATGTCGCACTGGGAAAAAGTCTTTGAAAATGAAGATGCTTGCGTTGAGCCGGTTATATCTTTTCAACAAGCGTGCGAGAATACACAAATACTAGCACGAGAGATGATTACCACAGTATCTCACCTTGAAGGGGGCGAAGAAAATCAAGTTAGTAACGCAATAAAGTTTTCAGATTCAAAAGCCCGGTATGACTATTGTGGTGTTCCAATCGGGTTTCATACAAAAGAAGTACTAAAAGAAATAAATTTTTCTGATGCAGAGATTGAATCAATGATAAACAACAACGAAATTCAATGATTAATACATGCTTAAATAGTTGTTTTATCAAAAAAGACCGTTTTTCTGATAAACCCAACTTTTACCAAAACCTTGATTTCCCCAGCGTTGGCAACCTCAGCTTTCATAGGATGAAATCGTCCAAGCTGAGGAACGTATATTTGACCGGAGAAGTAATCTATCTCTGAACTCAATTCAATGAATAAAAACTTTCCAACAGAAGACGAATCATCTTCATTCTTGATAATAATACCCGAACCCGAATCATTATCTGACACTATTTTAATCCAAACTGGTTTCTCTCTATGTTTCCATTCACCGTGAAGATCAGATAATTCAATCCCAAAGACACCGCCTGCACTAATTAACGTAAAAAAGACGCAGCTCACAGAATAAAGATTTCTGAAGCTTTTGAGAAACAAGTAACGTTTAGTTGCCATATAGAATATCCTCAAAACTCTTGCTTGGCAGAAATGTTTTATCATCATCTAAAGGAAAATAATTCTGAATCTTTTTTATTATCTTTTCAGATCCTAGGTTTCTGCCATAATACATAGGACCTCCACGATAAGCGGGCCATCCAAATCCATGAGCATAAATCACATCAATGTCACTATTTCGACTAACAATACCCTCTTCTCTGATTTTAACGCCTTCATTGATCATTGGAATCAAACATTGATCCAGAATTTCCTCATCAGTTAGTTCTCTGCTATTTATGCCTTTTAATCGTGCAAACTCTTTTATGAGTTTCGAAGATTCTGCAGATGTTTTTGCTTTGCGGTTCTTATCATAATCATAAAATCCTTTCGCATTTTTCTGCCCAAGACGACCCGCTTCACAAAATTTATCGACGAGTAAAAATTTATTAGTTAGTGCTTTTTCCCACCCAAGATCCAATCCTATTAAGTCTGCAGTTTGAAAAGGTCCCATTGGAAATCCGAATTCAACCATCAATCGGTCAATTCTCTCGATATCAATCCCCTGTAATGCCATCCGCATTGCTTGTTGCTGCCTGACAAATAGGATTCTGTTGCCAACAAAACCAGGGCATACGCTTACCAGCACTGGAATTTTTTTTATTCGCTTTGCTAATTTCATACATGTTTTGATAATACTAAGGTCAGTCTTCTTAGCTCTAACGATCTCAAGCAAACGCATCACATTTGCAGGTGAAAAGAAATGAAGTCCAATTACATCTTGGGGACGACCACTTGATTCTGCTATTTCATTCAAATCAAGGGCGGACGTGTTTGTAGCTAAAACCACTTTGTCTTTCGCTAATTTAGCGATCTTGCCAAATATATCTTTCTTCAATTCCATATTTTCGAAGACCGCTTCAATAATAAGATCAGCTTCTGATACATCATTTATATTTAATGATATATCAATATAATCAAGTCTCTGTTTGACCTGAGCATGACTTAATCTACCTTTTTTCTGAGAACCCTGAAAATTTGCTTCAATATTTTTCTGACATCTAATAAGAGATTTTTGATTACTTTCGATAATGGTTACAGGTAGCCCTGCATTTGCCATACTCATCGCAATGCCTGCTCCCATTAGACCGCCGCCGATAACTGCTACTTTCTGTACTTCAAAATCGACAACCTCTCGAGTCATATCAGGAACCTTGTTTGCGTGTCTTTCAGCAAAAAAAAGATACTGTTGAGCTTTAGATTGATCACCCTCCATAAGTTCTTCAAATAATTCGCGTTCAAATTTTAATCCATCTAAAAACGGAAGCTCGCAGGTAGCTTCAACACTACGGATATTATATAGCGGTGCTAAATAGCCACGTTTTCGCTTCTCTGCATGTTTTTTGTATTCATTGAAAGTGTCATCCAATCCTGAATATTTAGTTATCGGATTTTCTTGCAGTCGAATAGATGGATGTGAGCAATTTGATTTGATTTTTTCTTCGAGATATTCGATCGAGGCGGAAAGTGGATCCTCAGCAGTTATTTTATCGATAAGACCACATTCTAAGGCTTCATCTGCTCCGATGGGATTACCCGAGGTAACCATAGCTAAAGCCTTTTCTATTCCTATTAATCTGGGCAACCTCTGAGTGCCACCCGCACCGGGGATCAGGCCTAAGTGAACTTCGGGTAACCCAAATCTTGTACTGGGTGTTGAAATACGGTAATTACAACACAAAGCAGTTTCCAAACCACCTCCAAGGGCAGTACCATGCAATACAGCCATGACAGGCTTTTCAATAGCATCTAAATATTCTAATAATTCTGGAAGATCGGGATCTCCAGGAGGCTTTCCAATCTCACTTATGTCGGCACCCGCTATAAATGTTCTTCCTGAGCAAGTTATAATAATTCCCGATACGTCATCGTTCTCCGAGGCCTCTTCCAATGACATTGCAAGCCCTTTTCGAACAGAGTAACTTAGGGCATTTACAGGAGGGTTGTCTACAGTGATTACTGCAAATTGTTTAACAATTGCATAATGAACTGCTTTATCAGCACGACTCATAGTCTTGTCCTTTAAATTAATATCTTTGCTTTATTAAGCCATTTGTTCCTTTATTGTTTTACCTATTGTCCAAAGTCGATCCTGTCCCCATCCAAGATTTAATAATTTATCTCCTTTATATAATCTGAAACTTGGAACTCCCCATAGATCACTCTCATACATAGATAAACGATTATCTTCCAACTCATCGTGCCACTCTAAATTACCAATAATAGTTTTCCCATGTGACCAATCTAAACCCGCCTTATCTAATACATATTTAAAATTCTTTTGCTTATTAAGGTTCTTCCCCTCAACAAATGCAGCCCTCAGAAAACTAGATAGTAATTGGTTTGAGCGTCCACAGTCTCTTGCCCAGGAGTACAGCGAATAACAATTCCTAACAGGTTCTCCAATAGGATCATAGAAGTTCCCGAAAGATATTCCATTCGCTCGAGCTTCTCTTGCAACATCCATCATAATATAGCGGCTTTTATCAAGAGTAAGCGGAACTCCTCTCATAACCATCGGAAGAACTGGGCGCACCGATAACTTTAAATTGCATCTTTTGGAGAAATCTAGAACTCTATCAAAAATCAAAGCCGTATATGGGCTCCTCATTGACGGGAAAAATTCCAGCAGAAATTTATTATTAGGTTTTAATTTAGGAAATGTAATCTCCTTCTTTGGTGCAATAAAAACCTCTTTTTTTTCACTCACATCGAGACCTAATTCCTTTAATCTGGTTTCCAAGTGATAGAGTCTATCAATACCCCAATACCATTCATTCCCATAATAAAACAT